>NZ_RAWC01000126.1:0-25580 GCF_003611685.1 Corallococcus sp. CA049B
CGGGAAGGGCAGCAGCGCGAAGCCGCCCTGGCTCCGTCCACCGGACCGGCCGCCCCCGCCACGACGCCCACGGCGGACCCCGCCACGGAGCCACCCGGCGCGGACTCCGCGAAGGCCATGGGCACGCTCCAGGTGAAGGCCACCCCCTACGCCACCGTCTACCTGGGCGCGAAGCGGCTCGGGGACGTGCAGGGCCGCGCGACCTACAAGGTGCCGGCCGGCACGTACGCCGTGACCTTCCAGCACCCGACCAGCAAGAAGACGTTCACCGTCGTCGTCCCCGCGGACGGCACCGTGCTGCAGGAGTTCCGCGCGCCTCGCGGCCGCTGAGCTGAAGCAGCACCCCTCCCGTCCCTCCCTCCCCTGAAGCCCCCGGCAGCCGGCGCGCAGCGTCGGCCGGACGACGTGCGTCCGCCCGACTGCTCGTCTTCCTTGACGAATGACGCGCGAATCTGGCACCTATGGCGTCCATTCAGTAGCCTCTATTCAATGGAATCGATGGACCTGCTCGCGCCCGATGAACTCGAGCGCATCGAGCGCGAAAACGCGGGAGGTCTGCCCGCGAACGCGATCCTGGAAATCTTCCGGCCCCGGGGCGTGAGGCTCTCGGAGGCGACGTTCCGGAAGTACGTCCAGGCCGGTCTGCTCCCCCGCAGCCGCCGTGTGGGCCGCAAGGGGAAGCACCAGGGCAGCCTGGGCCTCTACCCGGTGGAAGCGGTGCGGCGCATCAACGTCATCAAGAAGATGATGGCCGAAGGACACACCCTGGAGGACATCCGTCGCTCCTTCGTGTTCCACCGCAACCACATCGACCAGCTCCAGAGGGACCTGTCGGAAGTGCTGGACGGGTTCCAGGAGGAGCTGGGAGGACGGCCCCTGGGAGGAGAACGCAGGAGGTCACTCGAAGCCCAGTTGGCAACGCTCAGGCAACGGGCGCAGGATCTGGTCCGCGATGTCGCCCGGTTGGGCAGCGCCGTCACGGCGCGTGAAGACGAAACGCTCCGGCCACAATAGGATGCCCCCCAGGGTCCTGTTGAACCGGGTAGACTCCACGCATCTGGAGGACGACACATGTCGGAAGTGAAGCAGCTGCAGGAGGGCGAGGGGGGGAATGAGGAGGAGCAGCCCGCGGAACGCCGGCGCTCCAAGACGATGTCGCGCAAGGAGATGGCGCGCGACCTGCGCCGGCGCAGGCTCGCCGGTCAGCTGGACCCGGAAGAGGCGGAGACCCTCAAGGCCGTGGACGAGCAGCGGCCGCGCACCCGCGCGGACTGCATCAACGGCCCGCGCCCGTGCCTCTTCGTGTCCTGCAAGCACAACCTCTACCTGGACGTGAACCCGGAGACGGGCTCCATCAAGCTCAACTTCCCGGACAAGGAAATCACGGAGCTGGAGCACACCTGCGCCCTGGACGTGGCGGAGAAGGGCGGAATCACGCTGGAAGAGGTGGGGGAGATCATGAACCTCACCCGCGAGCGCATCCGCCAGGTGGAGACGCGCGGCCTGATGAAGCTGCGCGAGGCCACGGAGGCAGAGCCTCCCGTGTCTGCTCGCAAGCCCTAGAGGGCAGGGCACTGTTTCGCTTCAGGGCCTGGGGTGACGTGTTGCGTTGACACCCCAGGGGGTGGTTGCTAGGACCCGCGCCACCCCCCACCCATTGCGAGGCGCACACGTGCTGGCTCTCCTGAGCGTTTCCGACAAGCGCGGTCTGGTCCCCTTTGCCCAGGGCCTGGTGCGGCTGGGCTACCGGCTGCTCTCCACGGGCGGCACCCTGGAGGCCCTGAAGGCCGCTGGCATCCCCGCCACCCAGGTGTCCGAGCACACGCAGAGTCCCGAAATCCTCGGCGGCCGCGTGAAGACGCTCCACCCCCGCATCCACGGCGGCATCCTCGGCCGGCCCGACCTGGAGAGTGACAAGGCGGAGATGGCGGCGAACCACATCGAGCCCATCTCGCTGGTGGTGGTGAACCTCTACCCGTTCCGCCAGACGGTGGCGTCCGGCGCGGGCGAGGACGACGTCATCGAGAACATCGACATCGGCGGGCCGGCGATGGTCCGCGCGTCCGCGAAGAACTTCAAGCACGTGGCCATCGTGGTGGACCCGGACGACTACGCGCCGGTGCTCGCGGAGATTGAAGGCCACAAGGCCGTGGGCCTGGAGACGCGGCGCCGGCTGATGCGCAAGGCGTTCGCGCACACGGCGGCCTATGACGCGTCCATCTCCGGGTGGCTGTCCGGCGAGGCGCGGGAGCCCTTCCCCGAGGAGCTGTCGCTCGCGTTCCGCAAGGTGCAGGGGCTGCGCTACGGGGAGAACCCGCACCAGCGCGGCGCCTTCTACAAGGAATACGCCGCGCCGAAGGAGCCGTCCGTCGCCTTCGCCAAGGTGCTCCAGGGCAAGGAGCTCTCGTACAACAACATCCTGGACCTGGACGCGGCCCTGGGGCTCGTCCTGGAGTTCCCGGAGAAGCCCTGCGCGGTGGTCATCAAGCACAACACCCCGTGCGGCGTGGCGGTGGACGACGTGCTGGAGAAGGCCTACCGCACCGCCCGCGCGGTGGACGAGGTGAGCGCCTTCGGCGGCATCGTCGCCTTCAACCGCGAAGTGGACGAGGCCACGGCGAAGGCCATGGCGGAGACGTTCCTGGAGGCGGTCATCGCGCCGTCGTACTCGGCGGTGGCGCTCCAGGTGCTGGCCGGGAAGAAGAACCTGCGCCTGCTGGAGGCGGGCCCCGCGCTGGCGTCCGCCACGGCGGCGCCCCGGGCCCAGGTGGACGCGCGCAGCGTGTCCGGGGGCATGCTGCTCATGGACCGCGACGCGGTGGAGCCGCCCCTGGAGTGGAAGGTGGTGTCCAAGCGCGCCCCCACGCCGGAGGAGGAGCGGGCCCTGCGCTTCGCCTGGAAGGTGTGCAAGCACGTGAAGAGCAACGCCATCGTCTTCGCGGCGCCGGCCCAGCTTTTGGCCCAGGGCGGCGGGCAGACGAACCGGGTGGACTCCGTGCGCATCGCGATGACGCGGGGTGGCGAGGCCCTCAAGGGGAGCGCCGTGGCCTCGGACGCCTTCTTCCCCTTCCGGGACGGGCTGGACGAGGCGGCCCGGGCGGGGGCGACGGCGGTCATCCAGCCGGGCGGGTCTGTCCGGGACGCGGAGGTGATCGCCGCCGCGGACGAACATGGAATGGCAATGGTGGTGACGGGAGTGCGACACTTCCGCCACTAACTTCATGCGCATCGTCTGCCAGAAATGCGCGGCGGCCTACGCGATCGACGATCGGTTGATCACGACCAAGGGCGTCCGTGCGCAATGTCCCCGCTGCCGTCACCTCCAGCTCGTGAAGCGGGAGGCCTCGGCCGCGTCCGTGACGGCTCCCGCTGAAGGGGCCGTGCCTCCCGCCGCCGCGGAGCCGAAGCCGCCCACGGCCGCCCCGGCGCCTCCGGTCGCGCGCGAGCCCCGGAGCCCTCCGGCCGCCGCGCCCGTCGCGGCGAAGCCGCCGGAGCCCCTGGCAGCACCGAAGGCGGTCGCGAAGTCGGACCTCTTCGGGGACCTCGGCGAGATGCCGGAGCTGGGACCGCCGGGGAGCGTGGACCCGTTCGCGGACCTGGGGCCGCCCGCGTCGAAGGCCCCCGGGGGCCTTCCTCCGGACCCGTTCGCCAACCTGGGCCCGTCGGCTCCGGCGCCCGCCGCGAAGCCCGGTCCTCCCGTGCCCGGGGTGGCGGCGTCGGCGAAGCCCGCGGCTCCGGCCGTTCCGGAAGACCCGCTGCTCGACTTCCTGGGCCCGGCGCCCGGAGGTCTGGAGCCGGACGGCGCGCCCGCGCCTGGACGGGCCTCCTCGACTCCCGCCGGGGCGGTGTCGCTGGGCCGCATGTCCGCCCGCGCGCCCGCGCCGGTCATCCCGAAACCGGAGACGCACACGAACTGCCGCTCGTGCGGCAAGGACCTGACGGACCCCTTCGACCAGGCCCTGGGCATCTGCGAGGCCTGCAAGCAGCAGGAGTCCGCGTTCCCCCGGGAGTCCACGGTGCTGGTGGCGCCCGAGGTGGCGCCGCCTCCGTCCGGCGGCGGCGCCCTGGTGGAGCTGCCCGTGATGAGCGGCCTGGACGGCGCTGGGGCCGGGGACGAACCCCGGTCCGAGGGCGCCACCGCGCTGGCGCCGGACTCGCGCGTGAGCTCGGTGAAGCCCGCTCGCACGTCGCACATCACGGCCGCGCCGGTCCGCAGCGCGCAGCGTGGCGGCAGCGGCGGCAGCCGTGCGGGAGTGTTCAGCCTGCTGGCGCTGGCGGTCCTCGGGGCCGGCGGCGCGGGCTACTACTTCCTCGTGCACAAGCCGCAGCAGGAGCAGCGGGTCCGGGACGCGCAGCCCGCCGCTCCGGCCGCGGTGCCTCCGGAGGTGCTGGCCACGGTGGGGCGTTGGAAGCTCCAGTTCCTGGAGCTGGAGGGCACCCGCGAGCAGCACCTGGCCGCCGGGCAGAAGCAGCTCGCGCTGGATCAGCGCGTCGCCTACGCGGAAGCCGAGGAGTCCTTCCAGCAGGCGCTGCTGCTCGACCCCCGCAGCACGGACGCCATCGCCGGGTACGTGCAGGCGCTGGCGCTCGGGCGCGGTCCGGGCATGGACGACAACTCCTTCCAGGAGGCGCGCGAGCTCATCCAGGCCGCGACGCGCATGGCCGGAGAGACGCCCGCGCTGCTCGTCGCGCACGCGAACCTGCTGCTGGCGCGCTCGCGTCAGGCCGGCAACCTGGAGGAGGCGGCGCGGCTGGCGACGGAGGTGCTGTCCCAGTCGAACGCCGCTGACGCCTACAAGGCGGAGGCGCACCTGGTGCTGGGCCGCTCGCAGGTGGCCACGTCGCGTGCGCTGGCGAACCAGGAGTTCGAGGCCGCGCGGAAGCTGGCGCCGAACCTCCAGCGCGTGGACTACTACAGCGCGCTCGCGCACGAGCAGGCCGGCCAGTACGGGCTGGCGCTCAAGCAGCTGCGCCAGCGGATGGAGCTGGATCCGCAGGACTGGAACAGCGCTGAGGCCGCCGCCCGCATCTACGTGGAGGTGGGGGAGACCGCTCGCGCGCGCAAGCTGTACGAGGACCGGCTGAAGGCGAAGGCGGGCGACGTGCGCGCCTCCCTGGCGCTGGCGGTGCTGCGCTACCAGGCGGAGGGCAACGCGCGCGAAGCCGTGCGCGTCCTGAAGGACCTGACGAAGAACGCGTCCCGCTACGGCCCGCGCGACGCCTCCGAAATCTTCAGCCACCTGGCCGCGGCGGAGCGCACGGCGGGCAATGACGCCGCCGCGGTGACCGCCGCCGCCGCCGCCCTGAAGGCGGTGCCGGCGATGCCGGAGGCCCACCTGCAGTGGTTCCTGGTGGCGCTGGCGCAGAAGGACGCGGCCCTGGCCCGCGAACACCTGAAGGGCTTCCAGGGCCGGCTGGAGGACGCGGCGCTGGAGAAGGTGCTGGAAGGGCGCGTGCACCTCCTGGAAGGCGACGTGGCCAAAGCCCAGGAGCGCTTCCAGCAGGCGGTGCGGCTGGACGACCGCCGCATGGACGCGAAGCTGCTGGAGGGCGTGGCGGCGGCGAGCGCGAAGAAGCGCGACGAGGCCTTCCGCCTGTTCTACCCGGTGCTGGAGGCGCGCGTGTGGGATCCGCTGCGGCTGGCGCCCCGGCCCGCGCTGTCGCGCTTCTGGCTGCGGCCGGGCGACACGCTGGTGGGCGTGGAGAACGTGGTGAAGTCCCTGGGCGACCGCCCCGAGGACGTGCAGCCCCTGCTCTACGAGGCCCTGGTGCGCTTCCATCAGGGGGACCGGCAGACCGCGGAGCGGCTCTTGAGCTCCGTGGTGGAGGTCAACGCGAACAGCGGCGGGGCCCAGGCGTACCGGGCGCTCATCGCGCTGGACACGAAGGGGCCGCAGGCCCGGAACCTGGCGGTGCGCGCGGTGGGCGTCGAGCGCGGGCTGCCGGTGGCGCGTCTGTCGCTGGGGCTCGCGCTGGCGGCGGCCGGGGACGTGGCGGGCGCGATGCGCGCGTTGCAGTCCGCGTTGGACGTCGCGCCGAAGATGCTGTCCGCGCAGACGAAGCTGGCGGAGCTGCTGGTGACGTCGAAGCCGCAGGAGGCGCGCGCGGTGCTGGAGAAGGTGGTGGGGTTGGATCCGTCCTACTTCCCGGCGAAGAAGCTGCTCTTCAAACTGGACGAGCGAGGTTGACGTGAAGGTCCTGTTGCTGGGGTCGGGCGGTCGCGAGCACGCGCTCGCGTGGAAGCTGGCCCAGAGTCCTCGTCTCTCGCGGCTCCTCGTGGGCCCGGGCAACCCGGGCACGGCGCGGTGGGGCACCAACGTGCCCCTGCAGGCGGACTCGCCGGAGGCGGTGGTGTCGCTGGCGCGCCGCGAGCGCGTGGACCTGGTGGTGGTGGGCCCGGAGGCGCCGCTCGTCGCGGGCGTCGCGGACGCGCTGGCGCAGGTGGACATCCCGTGCTTCGGCCCCGTCGCGGCGGCCGCGCGCATCGAGGGCTCCAAGGCCTTCGCCAAGGAAATCATGGCGGAGGCGGGCGTGCCCACCGCGGCCTTCCGCGTCTTCACGGACGCGGCGGAGGCGGAGGCGTACGCCGTGGCGCAGGGCCGCATCGTGGTGAAGGCGGACGGCCTGGCCGCGGGCAAGGGCGTCATCGTCGCGCCGGACGCGAAGGCCGCGCGCGACGCCGTGCGCGCCGTGGCCCAGATGGGGCAGGCGGGCCAGCGGATGGTGCTGGAGGAGCTGCTGGAGGGCGAGGAGGTGTCGCTCATGGCCCTGTGCGACGGCGAGCGCTACGTGCTGCTGCCGCTGTCGCAGGACCACAAGCGCGTGGGCGAGGGCGACACGGGCCCCAACACCGGCGGCATGGGCGCGTACTGCCCGGCGCCGTTCCTCACGCCGGCGCAGCTGGCCCAGGTGGGCGAGCAGGTCATCGCGCCCACGCTGGCGGCGCTCAAGAAGCGCGGCACGCCGCTGCGCGGGGTGCTGTACGCGGGGCTGATGCTCACGGCGTCCGGCCCGAAGGTGCTGGAGTTCAACGCGCGCTTCGGCGACCCGGAGACGCAGGTCCTGATGATGCAGGTGGACGAGGACCTGCTGCCGCTGATGGAGGCGTGCGCGAAGGGCACGCTGGAGCCCCGGCCGCTGAAGCAGTTCCCGGGCGCGTCGGTGGGCGTGGTGCTGGCGGCGGAGGGCTACCCGGAGGCGCCGAAGAGGGGCGCGCGGATTGAAGGGCTGGACGCGGTGGCGTCGAACGCGCCCGTGTTCCTGGCGGGCGTGGCGAAGCAGGACGGCGCGCTGGTGACAGCGGGGGGCCGGGTGCTGACGGTGTGCGCGCGGGGCGACAGCCTGGCGACGGCGCGCGAGCGGGCCCTGGAGTCGGCGGACGCCGTGCGCTTCGAGGGCAAGCACTTCCGCCGGGACATTGGCGCGCGGGGGTTGCGGGCGCGGCCGTGAAGCTGCTGGCGCGATACCTGCTCAAGGAGCTGCTCGTCCCCCTGTGTGTCTGGGTGGCGTTCATGTTCCTGCTGCTGTTCGTGATGCAGTTCCTGCGCGGCACGGACGTGCTGCTGGGCTCGGCGGTGACGCTGGTCGACCTGGGCCGGCTCATCGCGTACCTGGCGCCGCACTTCCTGGTGATGGCGCTACCCATCGCGTTCCTGCTGGCCATCCTGCTGGGCCTGGGGCGGCTGGGCGAGGACCGGGAGCTCACGTCGCTGCAGGCCCTGGGCATCAGCCCGCTCCAGTTGCTGGCGGCGCCGCTGGGCGTGGGCATCGCGCTGAGCGCGTTCATGGTGCTGCTGACGTCCACGGTGGAGCCGTGGGGCCTCACGGGCGTGAAGGACCTGGTGGGCGAGGTCATCCAGAAGAACGTCGCGGGCGACGTGAAGTCCGGCGTCTTCTACGAGGACCTGAGCGACCTGACGCTGTACGCGCAGAAGGTGGCGCCCAAGGGCGGCGGGTGGACGAACGTGCTGTTGCACGACGACCGCGACCCCAGCTCGCCGCTGCTGGTGCTGGCGCACAAGGGCAGCGTGGGCACGTCCGAGCGGGGCGAGGCGCTGCGGATTGAATTGAAGGAGGGCGAGGTGCACCGCGCCAACCGCTCCTCGGTGGACGCGAGCGTCGTCGCCTTCGAGAAGGCGGAGATCAACGTGGGGCTGGGCGGGTCGCTGTCGCGGCGCAACCGGTTCCGCTCGCCGAAGGAGGAGCTGACGCCCGCGGAGCTCCTGGCGGCGGCGAAGGACGCGGAGGAGCGGCGCGAGGATTCACGGCCCTTCCTGATGGCGCTGCACAGCCGGATGGGCAACGCGGTGGCGCCGGTGGCGTTCGCGCTGTTGGGCACGCCGCTGGCGATTGGCCGCAGGCAGTCGGGCCGCGCGTGGGGCTACCTGCTGACGCTGGGCGGCTACGTCCTCTACTACCTCCTGAGCCGCGCCTTCGAGCAGATGGGACAGAAGGGCCAGATGCCGGTGTTCTTCGCGGGGCAGCTGGCGAACGTGCTCTTCATGGTGGTGGGGGCGTTCGCGCTGTACCGCGTGACGCGTTCTGGGACGGTGCGATGAGGGGCACCCTCTTCCGGTACGTGGTGGGCGCGTACGTGCGCTACACGCTGGGCATCCTGGCGGGCGTGGTGGCGGTGTTCCTGGTGGTGGACTTCGTGGACCGCGCGAAGGCCTACGGGGGCGAGGGCTGGGTGATGGATGTGCTCAAGCTCTATGGCTACAAGGCGCTGGTGACGGTGCAGCAGCTGGGGCCGGCGGCGCTGCTGCTGGCGGCGGGCACCACGGTGTCGGCGCTGCGCAAGAAGGGTGAGGTCACGGCGCTGCGCTCACTCACCTTCGGGCCGGCGGCGCTGTACCTGCCGGTGGGCGTCTGCGCGCTGGTGGCGTGCGTGGGGCTGGTGGCGTTCGACGAGACGGTGGCCGCGCGAGCGGGCCGGCGCGTGGATGAAATCACCACGCAGCGCTTCAACCGCTGGGGCGACTGGCGGATGTACTACACGCCGAAGCAGTGGTTCCGGCGAGGCGACTCCATCTTCTTCCTGCGAGGCGGCAACCCGCAGGAGGGCTTCGAGAACGTCTCCATCTTCACGCTGACGCCGGAGTTCAAGCTGCGCCGCCGCGTGGACGCAGGGCGGATGCGCCCGGTGGAGGGCACGCGCTGGGAGCTGACGGACGTGGTGGAGCGCACGTTCACGGAGGACGGGCGTACGTCCGTGACGCAGCAGCCCGCCGCGGAGTACGAGCTGGGCGTGGGCGCGACGACGTTCCGCATCCGGCCGGGCCGTCCGGAGCAGATGCGCCTGGGAGAGCTGGGCGAGCAGATTGTCGCGCGAGCGGAGGTGGGGCTCGCGACGAAGGCCTTCCAGCTCGCGTGGCACAACCGCTTCGCGTATCCGCTGGCGGGGCTGCCCGCGGCGTTGCTCGCGGTGGGCCTGGCGCTGCGGACGAACCGGCGCGGGCACCTGACGGCGGCGGTAGTGGAGGGGCTGCTCATCGCCGTGGCGATGTGGGGCCTGATGGTGGTGTCCCGCACGCTGGTGCTCACCGAGCGACTGGCGCCCGCCGTGGCGGCCTGGATGCCCACGACACTGTTGACCGTGGTGGCAGCGGCCCTGTGGTTGCGCCGCGAAGGCCTGCTGCACTTCCCGCGCCGAAGCGTGACGCGGCAGGCCTGAGCCCGGCAGGCACACCCGCCCGGGCCCGGCGCGGTCAAAACCTGTCCGACAGTAGGACCGGTTTCGGGGACCCAGCTGGCGGTGCCCCTCCGGCCGAGGACGTCCAAAACCTGTCCGACAGTAGGACCGGTTTCGGGGACCCAGCTGGCGCGGAGCCCCTCCGGCTACGGGCATTCAAAACCTGTCCGACAGTAGGACTGGGTTCCGGGACCCAGTTGGCGCGGTGACCCTCGGGCTACGGGCATTCAAAACCTGTCCGACTGTCGGACCGGCGTCGGGGGCCCGGATGCCATGGATGCTCCCGGCTGTGGACGTCCAAACCTGTCGGACAGTCGGACAGGTTTCCGCGGCCCGGGCGTCGCGCAGGCCCCAGGGCGGCCGAGGAGTTCCAAAACCTGTCGGACAGTCGGACAGGTTTCCGCGGTTCGACTTCGCGGGACCCCGCCGGTCCAGGAACCCCAAAACCTGTCGGACAGTCGGACAAGTTTTTGCGGTCCGACCTCGAGGGCATCCCGCCCGTCCAGGGACTCCAAGCCTGTCGGACAGGTTTTCGCCGCCCGGGCGTCGCGGAGGCCCCGGGCGGCCGAGGAATTCCAAAACCTGTCCGACAGTCGGACAGGTTTGAGTGGGTCTCCGCCCGCCGACGGAGGGGTCGGCGGGGTTCTCACTTCCCCGCAGTACGAGTGGAATTCGGGCCCGGAGGGGCAAGGGGCTTCAACCGCGGAGGAGCCGGCGCGTGTGACGGGCGAGCTGAACCTCCTCATCGCTTGGCAGCACGCGCACCCGGCACGGTGACGCATCGGTCGTGATGTCCGCCGCGCCCGCCTCGTTCCGCTGCGCGTCCAACTGGATGCCCAGGTGGCCCAACCTCGCGCACACGCCCTCGCGGACCCGCGCGCTGTTCTCCCCGATGCCGCCCGTGAACACGAGCAGGTCCAGTCCGCCGAGCACCGCCGCGTAGGCGCCCACCGTCTTCGCGATGCTTCGCGTGAAGACGTCCACCGCCAGCGCCGCCGCCGCGTTGCCCGCCGCCGCGTCGCGCGTGAGGGCCTGCATGTCGCTGGTCCCCTCCGACAAGCCCCGGAGCCCGGCGTCGTGGTTCACCAGCGTCTCCAGCGCAGCCGCGTCCATTCCGCCCGTGCGCATCAGGAACAGCAGCACGCCCGGATCCAGGTCGCCCGTCCGGGTGCCGCTGGGAATGCCACCCGTGGGCGTGAAGCCCATGGAGGTGTCCACGGAGCGCCCGCGCTCCAGCGCCGCGAGGCTCGCGCCGTTGCCCAGGTGGGCCACCACGGTGCGCGCGGGCACCTGGGGCTCGAGCCTCGCCACGATGGACTCATACGACAGGCCGTGGAAGCCGTACCGCTGCACGCCCTGGTCCCTCACGGAGCGGGGCAGGGGGAACGTCGACGCGACCTCGGGCATCGTCGCGTGGAAGGCCGTGTCGAAGCAGGCGAACTGCGGCACACCCGGGTACTGCCGCTCGGTGGCCCGGATGAGCCGCAGCGCTGGAGGGATGTGCAGCGGCGCGAAGTGCGTCGCCTCCTCCAGCGCCTTCATCACCTCCGGCGTCAGGGCCTGGTGCTTGCGCAGGTGGGGACCGCCATGCACCACGCGGTGACCGATGCCGCGGGGCCGCTCTCCGCCCAGCTTCTCCAGGTGCCGCACGGCCTCGCGGAACGCGTCCTCCTGCGACGGGTGCCGCACGTCCACCGCGCGCACCTGCCTCCCCGCGCCGTCCTTCACGACCAGCCGGCCCTGCTCCGCGCCGATGCGGGTCGCGCTTCCCTTGAACCGCACCACCTCCTGGCCGTCCCGTTCGACGTAGAGGCCGAACTTCAGCGACGACGAGCCGCTGTTGATGACCAGCACCGCGCCCGGGTCGCTCATCGCGCGGTCCACTTCCAGTCGGCCACCTCGGGCATGTCCTCGCCGTGCTCGGACACGTAGAGCTTGTGCCGCTGGCGCACCTCGGAGAAGCGCTGCTCCGCGTCGCCCAGCCGGTGCCGCGCGGCCTTCGAGTGCCGGATGGCATCCAGCGCCAGGGTGAAGCGGTCCATGTCGTTGAGCACCGTCATGTCGAACGGGGTCGTCGTGGTGCCCTCTTCCTTGAACCCGTGCACGTGGATGTTGCCGTGGTTGGCCCGGTTGTACGTGAGCTTGTGCACGAGCGTGGGATAGCCGTGGAACGCGAACACCACGGGCTTGTCCGTGGTGAACAGGCGGTTGAAGTCCTCCTCGTTGAGCCCGTGCGGATGCACGTGCACGGGCGCGAGCGTGAAGACATCCACCACGTTGACCACGCGCACCTTGAGCTCCGGAGCCCACTCGCGCAGCAGCGTCACCGCGGCCAGCGTCTCCAGGGTGGGCACGTCGCCAGCGCAGGCCATCACCACGTCCGGGTCGCCGCCGTCATTGCCCGCCCAGTCCCACGCGCCAATGCCCGCCGCGCAGTGGCGCACCGCGCTCTCCATGTCCAGCCACACCGGCGAGAGCTGCTTCCCCGCGATGATGAGGTTCACGTAGTTCTTCGAGCGCAGGCAGTGGTCCGTCACCGACAGCAACGTGTTCGCGTCCGGCGGCAGGTAGATGCGCACCGTGTCCGCCTTCTTGTTGGCCACGTGGTCGATGAAGCCCGGGTCCTGGTGGGAGAACCCGTTGTGGTCCTGCCGCCACACGTGCGAGCTGAGCAGGTAGTTCAGCGACGCGATGGGCTTGCGCCACGGAAGCTCCCTGGCGCTCTTTATCCACTTGGCGTGCTGGTTGAACATCGAATCGATGATGTGGATGAACGCCTCGTAGCAGGAGAAGAAGCCGTGGCGTCCGGTGAGCAGGTACCCCTCCAGCCAGCCCTGGCAGAGGTGCTCGCTCAGGACCTCCATCACGCGGCCGTCGACGGAGAGGTTCTCGTCCGTGGGCTCCAGCTTCGCGTCCCAGCTCTTGCCGCTGACGGCATACACGTCCTGGAGCCGGTTGGACGCGTTCTCGTCCGGGGCGAACATGCGGAAGTTCTTCGTCGCCAGGTTGTGGCGCATCACGTCCCGCAGGTAGCCGCCCAGCACCCGGGTGGCGCTGACCTGCCTGGAGCCGGGCACGCCCGGGTCGACCGCGTAGTCGCGGAAGCCCGGCAGCACGAGCGGCACCAGCAGCTGGCCCCCGTTCGAGTGCACGTTGACGCCCATGCGCAGCCGGCCCTTGGGCGCGATGTCCGCCAGTTCCTCGCGGAAGGTGCCATTCGCGTCGAACAGCTCGCGGGGCCGGTAGCTGTGGAGCCACGCTTCGAGAATCTTCAGGTGCTCGGGGTTGTCGCGCACCTCCTCCAACGGGACCTGGTGCGCACGCCACGTGCCCTCCACGGGCTTGCCGTCCACCACCTTCGGGCCGGTCCACCCCTTGGGGGTGCGCAGCACGAGCATGGGCCAGCGCGGGCGGGTGGGGTCGTTCTTCTCTCGGGCGTGGCGCTGGATGCGCGTGATTTCGGCGTAGAGCGTGTCCAGCACCTGCGCCATCCGCTGGTGCATGTCCTTCGGGTCGTCACCCTCCAGGACGTAGGGCGTGTAGCCGTAGCCCTTGAAGAGGGCCTCCAGCTCGTCGGCGTCGATGCGGGCGAGCACCGTGGGGTTGGCGATCTTGTACCCGTTGAGGTGCAGGATGGGCAGGACGGCGCCGTCGGTGATGGGGTTGATGAACTTGTTGGAGTGCCAGCTCGCGGCGAGCGCGCCCGTCTCCGCCTCGCCGTCGCCGACGACGCAGGGGACGATGAGGTCCGGGTTGTCCAGCACGGCGCCGTACGCGTGGAGGAGCGCGTAGCCCAGCTCGCCGCCCTCGCTGATGGAGCCGGGGACCTCGGGCGCGTCGTGGCTGGGGACGCCGTAGGGCCAGGAGAACTGGCGGAACAGGCGCTTCATGCCGTCGCGGTTGCGCTCGATGTTGGGATACAGCTCCGTGTAGGAGCCTTCGAGGAACGTGTTGGCGATGATGCCCGGCGCGCCGTGGCCGGGGCCAATGAGATACATCATGTTGGCCCGGTGGTTCCGGATGATGCGGTTCAGGTGGACGTAGATGAAGTTGAGGCCGGGCGTGGTGCCGAAGTGGCCCAACAGGCGCGGCTTGATGTCCTCCCGTGTCAGGGGCCGCTCCAGCAGCGGGTTGTCCTTGAGGTAGATCTGCCCGACGGACAGGTAGTTCGCCGCGCGCCAGTAGGCGTCGATCTTTCCAAGCTCCTCGTCACTCAGCGGACCCGCCATCTTTCATCTCCCGAGGTGAAGGCCGTGCATCCCCCGGGAGGATGGGACTCCAGCTGACCCACGCCATGCAATGTCTGTGATGGGAAAAGTGGAGCGCGTCGGTTTCCCGACAGCGGCAGGAGTCTCGGGCGCCCGTCGGATGCACCACACGCCCTGGTCCCCTCGGGACACATTGGCGGTCACCTGCCCGCGTCCCACTGTCCCGTGCCTTGGACTGACGAGGAGGCGGGCGATGCGCAAGCGATGGATGGTGGGCCTGGTGGGGCTGTGCCTCATGGGGTGTGGCGGAATCCAGGACGCGGAGGAGCCCGCGGCGGAGGAGCGGCAGGTCCAGGCCCAGGCGTGCACGCCCGCGCTGGCCGCCACCAAGGTGAAGGACCTCCTCCCCCCGGACGCGCCGCTCCCGTCACCGTTCCGGCCGATTCCGTCCGGGCTGACGAACGTCGCGGGCACGCTGTTCTTCTCCGCGGATCCCTACCAGGGGCCGGCGGCCCTGTGGCGCAGTGACGGCACTCCGGCGGGCACCGCGCCGTTCAAGGAGTTTCCCCCCGAGGGGCTGACCTTCCGCGAATTCGCCTCCTTCACCGCCGTGGGCTCGCGCCTCTTCTTCACGATGAACGACCCGGTGGTCGGCAGGGAGTTGTGGGTGACGGACGGGACGGCGGCGGGGACGCGGCTGGTGAAGGACCTCACGCCGGGCCCCGAGAGCTCCTCCCTGTCGAATCTCACCTCCCTGAGAGGTGAGCTGAGCTTCTTCCTCACGACGGCGAGCGGGATGGAGCTGTGGCGCTCGAATGGCACGACGGCGGGGACCCACCGGGTGGTCTCCTTCGGGCCGGAGGAGTCCATGGCCTACCCCACGCTGCGGACGCACGGCGCGCTGCTGTTCTTCCTCCAGGACACGGTCCACGGCACGCGCCTTTGGCGGACGGATGGCACCGCGGTGGGAACCCGCGTCGTCAAGCGTCTGGACGCGGGCCAGCCGCCCGTGACGTCCGCGCGGCCGAGCTACACCGGCCTGGGGCTGTTCACGTTGGAGGACACGTCCGGGACGGAGGTGTGGCGGACGGACGGGACGGCGGCGGGCACCGTGCGCCTGGACACCTTCGGCAAGCAGGTGACGTTGCTGGGCTCGGTGGGGCCGTACGTCGTCGTGGCCGGGCGCACCGCGGACAACGAGCACCTGAAGCTGTACCGCCTGTTGCTCTCCGGCGGCGGGAAGGCCACGGTGACGACGCTGCCCAACCCCTTCGCGGGCCAGCCCTCCCCCGAGCCCTACATCCAGGATTCGCAGGAGGCGGGCGGGAAGCTCTACTTCTCCGAGTGGATCAGCTCTCCGGGGCCCGCGGCTCGCCAGGTCAGCCTGTGGGTGACGGACGGCAAGGCGGGCGGGACGCAGCAGCTCAGCCTGCGGCTCACCACGGCCGATGTTCGCAGCTCGCCCCTGTTCGACACGGGCGCTGGAACGCTGCTCTTCAGCTCCGGGGATGGCGACATGGGGCTCATGCCGCAAGTGACCAATGGCACGCCAGCGGGCACGGGCCGCGTCACCACCTCCAGCCCGGGCGCCGAAATCCCCGAGGAGTTCACCCGCGTGGGCAACACCATCTACTTCCGGGGGTACTCCGGCGTCCACGGGGACGCGCTGTGGTCCGTGCCCGCCACCGTGACCTGCACGCCGCTGAGCGCCAGCGCGAAGTGACAAGGCCGCCGGGCGGTCAGTGGGAGGCGGTGACGTCGGACATGTTCACGGGCGTGGTGACGCGCTTCACCTTGGGGAAGAACAGGCCCGCCGCGAACGCGGCGATCATCGCCGAGCACATGATCCAGAAGTTGATGGACAGCCCGGTGTTCAGCGCGCTGCCGAGCGTCTCGAGGACGGCGGGAGCCAGCCCGCGTCCGTGCTCGGGGCCGAGCAGCTCCGTGGCCGCGCTCACGGGGACGTTCGGGTCCTTCATGAGCTGCGACACCAGCACGCCGCCCATCACGCCCACGCCCAGCGACCCACCGATGGTGCGGAAGAACATGCTGCTCGCGGTGGCCACGCCGCGCAGCTCCCAGCCCACGGTGGTCTGGACCGCCACCATGGTCGCCATGGCGGCGAAGCCCAGGCCAATGCCAAACAACCCCATGGCGATCTGCGGCACCAGCATCGAAGCCCCGGGCTTGAGCAGCAGCGCCATCAGCACGGTGCCAATGGAGGCCAGCCCCAGCCCGCCGACGATGAGCGGCCGGAATCCGGTGCGGACCATGAGCCTGCCGCCGATGAGGCTCGCCAGCGGCCAGCCGACGATCATGGGGGTGATCATCCCGCCCGCCATCGTGGCGGAGCCACCGAGCACGCCCTGCACGTACAGGGGCACGTAGGTGGTCGCGCCGAACTGGGCGGCGGAGAAGAGGGCGCCCGCCACGCTGGAGATGGCGATGGTGGGGATCTTGAAGATGCTCATCGGGATGATGGGCTCGGCGGCGCGAAGCTCCACGAACACGAACGCGGTGAGGAGCACCGCGGCGACAGGAAGGGCGAGCAGTGTCCGCCCGGAGCCCTGCACGCCGAACAGCAGCGCCACGACGCCCGAGGACAGCAGCGCCGCGCCCGCGTAGTCGAGCCGGGCACGCACCTTGGGCTTGAGCTGCTCGTGGAAGAACGCGACGAGCAGCACCATGGAGGCGATGCCGATGGGGATGTTGATGAAGAAGATCCAGTGCCAGGTGAGGTACTTCACGATGAGGCCGCCGGTGAGCGGGCCCGCGAGCCCGGCGATGCCCCACACGGCGCTGAACGCGCCCTGGACCTTCCCGCGCTGCTCCAGCGTGTAGATGTCCCCGATGATGGTGAGCGCGATGGGCTGCATGGCCCCGGCGCCCAGGCCCTGGAGGACGCGGAACGCGATCAGCATGTTCATCGACGTGGAGAGGCCGCACGCGATGGACGACGCGAGGAACAGGGTGGAGCCGAAGAGGACGATGGGCTTGCGGCCGTAGAGGTCCGCGAGCTTCCCGTAGATGGGGACGGTGATGGTGGAGGACAGCATGTACGCGGTGAAGACCCACGCGTAGTGCTGGATGCCGCCCAGGTCGCTGACCACCGTGGGCATGGCGGTGGAGACGACGGTCATCTCCAGCGCGGCCACGAAGAGTGACAGCGCCAGAGCCAGGGTGGTGAACGGTCGATGGGTGGTGCGCATGTCGGAAGGGGGACCCGGGAGAGGACCCTGGGTAACGCGTGCCTGCCCGGAGCGCCAACGTCAAGCGTGTGAAAAGGAGTGACGGAGCCCATCGCCGGGGATTCCGGGGCCCGTCGGGAAGGGCAGGGGAGCACGAGGTGGGATAGGGTCCACCGGCCTCGCGAGTTCGAGGCGCACGGCATGGGCACGGATACGAAGACGGTCGAGTCAGGGCGCTGGAAGACGGCGGTCGCCGCGGTGTTGGGGCTCTACGCGGTAGGGCTGGTGCTGGCGGAGGCGGTGCTCCAGGCCGGAGCCATCCTGGCCACGGCGCTGGCCCTGGCGCTGGCGGTGACGAAGCGGCTGCGGCTGGAGAAGGACGTGAGGGCGTTCGTGCTGGCGAGCGTCGCCCTGTGCGCCTGGCAGCTGGTGTCCCCGGCAGTGGCGCTGCTGACGGGAGCCGCGACGAAGTGGCCTCGGGGCGCGAGGTACGGCCAGGCGCTGGACACGGTGGCGGGAGCAGCGGTCGCGTGCATCGGGACGCTGGGAGTGCCGTGGCTGATGCTGGGGAGCCTCATCGCGGGAGGCTGGCTGCTGGCGGCGGCGCTGGGCTTCTTCCAGCACCGCGTGCCGTGGCCCTGGGAGCCGCCGAAGTTCACGAAGCTGAACCTGTCGCGCCTGCACGAGAACTTCGGGACGGAGGAGAACCCGAGGTACGCGGCGGGAGGACTCTTCTTCCACCGGCTGCGGTTCGCGCACGGAGCGATTGCCGTCCTGGGCCCGGCGCTGGCGGTGATTGGTCGCTCCAAGGTGACGCGGCGGCGGGTGGTGGCCGGGGTGATGGTGCTGGGGCTGCTGCTGTCCATCTACGGCGCGTTCGCGAGAGCGGCGCTGGGCGCGGCGCTCGGCGTGTGCGTGCTGGCGTTGCTGCTGTTGCTGCGCGGAACGGCGCGCAAGGCAGGGCTCGGAGTGGCGGTGGCGCTGGTGGCCGTGGTGCTGCTGACGCCCGCGTGGCGGGAGCGGTTCGGCAAGGCGGTGGACAACCTCTTCGGCAGCGGAGAGCGCTCGCTCGCGATGTCCGTGGGCTGGAGGCTGGTGCGGGAGCACCCATGGGTGGGCGTGGGCTTCGGCAATCACAAACCCGCGGCCCTGGCGACGCAGGCGGAGACGGGTATCACGGACCTGCTGGCCACGGACTCCCACAACCTCTGGCTGACGGCGTGGGCGGAGACGGGGCTCGTGGGGCTGGTGCTGCTGGCGACGATGCACTTCCTGCTGGCGAGGGCGCTGGTGCGAAGGCACCGCGCGGGCTCGATTCCGGCCACGGGAGCGCTGCTGTCCTTCGTGGGCTTCCACGTCCTGGCCCTGGTGCACTACCTGCCGTTCCACCCCAGCGTGCACCTGTCGTTCATGCTCATCTGGGGCCTGGGTTTGTATGAACGTATGAATCCGAATCCTGTTGACGAAGCCGGACCGATTGGTTGACTGAATGTGGTTTTGAAGGCTGAGTTTGTTATTCTATTGCTTGGGGTGTGGAAGTCATGTCTGACTATGTGGTTCAAGAAGAAATCGAGCGCATACTGGATCGCAAGGAACTCAATGCGCTGGGGGCCGAGCTTGATGGCGGATTAAGTGCTCTGGCGAGCAATGAGTTCGAACAAGATGATTTGAAGTTAGCCTATTTGGCGACCATTGAGAGTATGGCCTATTTGAACGAGGAGGGGTTCGACTATAATGACTATGTCGCGCCCGTTCTTGATCATGTTATTGCTCGGTCCCCGAATGGTGCATTGGCCGGTAGTAATGTTCGGGCTGCATTGAGGTTGGTTAGAGAATGGGCTGGTCCGGCGTTTTATTACTCCTCGGTCGTTAGTTATGTGGTTAATGCTGCGCTTGGTCGTATGGTTGTGGCCAAGTCGAAGTCTGATTGGTTGTTGATGTTTCCTCAGGCGCCACTTGTTGCCGAGCAGCGAAGCCGATGGCTAGGAGTGCGCTGGCTTGCGGATCGTCGCGCTGATGGTGTCGATCTTGCTGGCGAATATATGTCGTCTTTATTCTTGTCGAGAATGGATGAGGAGGTGGTGAGGCAGAGCCTGGAGACGCCTCTTGAGTTCAAACTCCCTCGTGCTGACTGGTTTAATGATAGATGCAAAACTATTGCTGATGCCCTGTTGAGGAAGCAGTTCGCTCATGTTGGGGAGCGGGAGGTGTGGGGTGGTTTTAGTATTCGTCAGACCATCGACGCTCTCTTGCCGTTGTATCAATGGGCAGTGAAGCGAGCCCTCTTTCATGTGCGAGCATATAAATATGTCACTCGCGTCAGAGGTATGGTGCGCCCCGTAATGCTGTCGGCTGTTGGTCTCGCCGATATGGACACGCTGGTTCGTGAAATGAGCCGGTCGGCTCGATTGCCTATTGAAATGGCAGAGCGATTCGCTGAGTCACTCGTACGAAGAGGGGTTGAGGCACGGCATGGTATTCAGGGGTATCCCTTGGTTCCAATGCGAGGCGGACGAGTTGCATTTCTGCCCCTTTCGATCATACGCAGCAATCTTCCTTTGATGCGCGAGCAGGCCACCGCCCGTGGAGCAATAAATCCATCGGCTATTGGAAACGAGCGAGACGATCGTCATATTGATCGGCTGCTTGCGGCCTTTAGGTCGGTGGGTGGATTGCTTGTTGCTAATGATGTCAATGTTGTCGGTCCGGATGGGAGTGTTTTGACTGATATTGATATTCTGGTTGTCGATTCTGGTTTAGGTGTTGTTTTGGGTGTTCAGGTTAAGTCGTTTGTTTTGCCGACAAATCTATTGGAGATTAAGAGGGCTGAGCGCGATGTTGGAGATGCGGTTCGGCAGTGCTTGGTTGTCGAGAGTAATCGAGGTGAGGTTCAGTCGGCGATTGAGTCGCGCTTTGGTGTAAAATTGAGGTCTGGGTGGGAGTTGTGGCAGGTTATTGTGGTTGAGAGGGAGGGCGGTGTTGTTTGTTTCGATGCGCGCTACCCGTTTGTTAGTTTGGAATGGATTGAGAATGAAGGTATTCCTCGCGCTAAGGCTGGGACTATTGAGGATCTTTGGCGGGCGGCGAAAGATCTCCCTGATGCGGCGACTTACTTGAGTGAGGCCGCCCCCTTGTTTCAGTTGTGGAACGGTGCTCAGCTTGGCTTGAAGGACGGCCGAAGGATTGCGACATTTAGTTATGTTCCAGGTGGGTCGGGAGCCAGCGGGAGATGATTGGGAGCTGAGCTATCCCCTCATTTGAAGTTTCCCCTCGGAGAAACCTTGAGCAGCCGACCAAGCGGGCTCAGAGGGAGAATCATAAATGAGGGGATGCCTCAGGATTGGGATGGGTGCGGCCCTCGTCGCGGCGCGCCTTGCACACCAACGGCAACGAGTTCCCGTCTTGGCGATCGTGATTCGGGGTGATTGACGCGCCCTCTGTCGAATATTAGCTTGGCCATGCCGCAACCTTCGACGGTGGGCGTGGGCTTCGGCAATCACAAACCCGCGGCCCTGGCGACGCAGGCGGAGACGGGCATCACCGACCTGTTGGCCACGGACTCCCACAACCTCTGGCTGACGGCGTGGGCGGAGACGGGGCTCGTGGGGCTGGTGCTGCTGGCGACGATGCACTTCCTGCTGGCGAGGGCGCTGGTGCGAAGGCACCGCGCGGGTTCGATTCCGGCCACGGGAGCGCTGCTGTCCTTCGTGGGCTTCCACGTCCTGGCCCTGGTGCACTACCTGCCGTTCCACCCCAGCGTGCACCTGTCATTCATGCTCGTGTGGGGACTGGGGCTGTGCGAGTTCAGTACGCCGCTCCGCCATGAACCTGATTGATCATTCAAGCTGACTGGGGGGCGTGTGATGGAACCCGTTGCGGTCACTGAGATCGGGCAGTTCGATGCTGGGTTGCAGGACCTGTTCTGTGACTACGTGCCCCAGGTGTTCCGCCGCGCGGATTTCCGTCGTTGGCGCGCATGGGGAGAGTGGGACGACGCCTATCGGGCGTTCTCTCTGCTGGAGGCTGGCCGAGTGGTGGCCAACACCTCCGTGATGCGGATGCGCCTGGTGATGGAAGGGCGCGAGGTGACGGCCTACCAGCTGGGCGCCGTGGGCTGCCTGCCGTCGCATCGTGGGCGGGGACTGGCACGGGTGGTCATGAGCGCCGCGCTGGACGCGTGTGGGGACGCGCCCGTGCTGCTCTTCGCCAACCCCACCGTGCGCCAGTTCTACCCGCGCTTCGGGTTCCAACCGTGGAAGCAGACGCTGTTCGCCGTCACGTACGATGCAGTGCCAGAAGGTCCGCCCGCGCCCACGCTGTCACTGGAGGACGCGGAAGTGCGCGTCGGACTTGCCGCGCTCTCCAGCGAGGGGCTCCCGTCAACGGAGCGCTTCGGCGCGCGTGGCTACGGGACGGTGGCGAGCTGGCCCGTGGCCAATGGCTTCGCGAGGCCCCTGCGGCAGCTGGGCCCGGACGCCTGGGTGTTCGCGGGCGTCGAGGGAGACACGCTCTACCTCGAAGATGTCTTCGCTCGGGAGCCCTTCGACCTGCGAGCCTGGATCCCCCGATTGATTGATCGGCCCATCCGGACCCTCCGCTTCGGCTTCACTCCGGAGCGTTACTGGCCCGGTGCCGTGGAGGCCGGTGAGGACACGGAGGCCGACCTGTTCGTGCGGGGCCTCCGGCTTTCACCAGAGGCCCACCGGTTCCCGATCATGGCCCACACGTGATTCTGTCCCCATGCCAATCCATGGGGACAGAAGAGCGCCTCACTGGCAGAGCTTCTCGACCGACTTGATCCGCACCACGCCGTCGACGTTCGGGTCGTTGGTCTGGTCTCCGATGGCGATGGTGCCGTTCGTCGTGAAGTTGTTCCGCGTGAGCTTCGCGACACCGTCGACGCTCACCGTCGCCACCTTGTCGGCATCCACCGCGAGCTCGTAGACGTGATACGCGCCATCGGTCACGGAGAACGCCGAGGACTGCGAGTCATCCGCCCAGCCAATCGCCGCGCTGTCCAGGTAGATCATCTGCGAGCGATCCGTCCCATTGCCGACCGAGCCGGTGAGACTCCCCAGGATGGCCGCTCCGCTGTCGAGCTGGTTGTGCCTGCTCACCGACTCGACCTGCATCGTCACGCGGAGCGTGAACGGCTGCGTCGGGGCGACCGCGTTCGTCTTCGCGAGGAGCAACTGCCCGCTCGTTCGACCGCCGCTGTCCGTTGACGTCGCGAGGCGGACGTAGTCCTCGCCATACGTGAGCGTGTTCGGCGCCTGTGCGATCGTAGTCCAGCCCTGCGCCACGATGTCGGCGCCGCCGACCAGCAGCGGAATGGCCTCGCGCGGAGACCACGCCGTCGTTGACGTCGCGGGCGTGCAGACTTCGCAGGCGTTCGTCGGATTCGGTGTGCCCTCGTCGTAGAACGTGCCGTTGATGAGGCACTTCGGGCCGCATGCGCCCGCCGAGCAGAGCTGACCCGCGCCGCAGGTCGTCCCGTCCACGAGCAGTGTCCAGGTGGTCGCGGACATCTCAGGCAGGCACTGCTCGCACGCGTTCGCGGGATTCACCGCACCGGCCGCGAACTGTTGGCCGTCGATCCGGCAGACCGCGACGCAGACACCGGACTCACAGGCATCGGTGCTCGCGCAGGCCTGGTCGCACCCGCCGCAGTGAGCCGGGTCGCTGTCGGTGCGGACGCAGGTGTCGCCGCACTGCGTGGTGCCAGCGTCAGTGCACATCTCAGGCACCGAGCCGTCCGCCACCGATGCGTCGGGTGGCCCGCCGGGGGTGGGGGAGTCGTCACTACACGCGGCGAAGAAGCCGAGCACGACCACACAGGAGAGCGCGATGGAGCGAATGGAGTTCATGAGGGTACGTGACTCTACGCCCGCATCACGGATCCCAGGGGCTCCTCGCCCTGATTCTTCGCGAGGATTTGTCAGAGTCCAAGCTCCAGGCCGAGGCGTCAGCGCAAGGCGTCCGCCAGGTAGTCGACGAACACCCTGACGCGCGCGGGCAGGTTGGCGCCGCCGACAAAGACGGCGTGAATGTTCTCCACGTCGCCTGGATTGTATTGCTCCAGCAGCGGAACCAAGCGGCCCGAGCGGAGCTCTTCCTCGACGCTGAATGCGCCGACCCGCGTCACCCCCACGCCGGACGCGGCCAGCTGGCCCAGGGTCTCTCCGTTATTGGCTTCGATGCAGCCCTTCACGGACAGACTGTATTCGTGCCCGTCGCGCACGAAGGGCCAGACCGCTTCGGCCCGACGAAAATTGAAGTTCAGGCAGTTATGGTGGTGCAGGTCCTCTGGAACCCTCGGCGTCCCGCGTAGGGCCAGGTAGTCGGGTGATGCCACGATCACCCGCGGACTCTCGCCAAGCTTGCGCGCGGTCAATCCGCTGTCCGCGAGCGGGCCGAAGCGGATGGCGACGTCCGCCTCACCCGCCGCGATGTCGACCACCCTGTCCGTCAGGTTGATGTCCACCAGGATATGGGGGTATCGCGCCGTGAAGTCGCCCAGCAGGGGCACCACGCACAGGCGCCCATGCGATTGGGCCGCGCTCACCCTCAGCCGTCCGCGCGGCGCACCCAGATCGGCGATGGCCTGCTCCGCGTCGTCCAGCTCCGCCAGGATGCGCCGCGCCGCGCGCAGATAGGCGTGTCCCTCGGGCGTCAGGGTCAGGGCCCGGGTCGTGCGCAGCATCAGGCGTACCCCCAGACGTGCCTCGATACGGTCGAGGGTCCGGCTGACAGCCGACGGGCTCAGGTCCAGCTCACGCCCGGCCGCCGAGAAGCTGCCGGTCGCCACCACGGCCGAGAAGACGGCCATCTCATGCGCCCGATCCGCGCCGCCCGGCTGCACCTTTGCGTTCATCTCAAGAATCCTTGGCTTTCAAGGGCTCTAACGCGCGTGCGGCCTCCCAGCCATCTTTGCGCGCACAGAACAACGCACCCCGTCGCGCACCGTCGCCGCGGGGGAGAGAAAGGTTCCCGCAGATGAAGCCCAATGCTCCTCTTCTTGCTCTGGCGGTCGGCGCTTTCGGCATCGGCGTCACGGAGTTCGCGCCCATGGGCATGCTGCCTGTGATCGCCTCGGACCTCGGCGTCTCCATCCCGGCGGCGGGCCTGTTGGTCAGCGCCTACGCCTTCGGGGTCCTGGTCGGCGCGCCGTTGATGACCTTGACGACCGGCCGGGTGCCGCGCCGGACCCTGCTGGTCGGCCTGATGGGCATCTTCACCGTGGGCAATCTGCTGTCCGCGCTCGCGCCGGAGTACTGGACCTTGATGGCGGCCCGGGTGGTGACGTCGTTCAACCACGGCGCGTTCTTCGGGGTGGGCGCCATCGTCGCGGCCAGCGTGGTCGCGCCCAACAGGCGGGCCGGCGCTGTCGCGGCCATGTTCATGGGCCTGACGGTCGCCAACATCACCGGCGTTCCCCTGGCCGCGTGGGCCGGCGAGAGCCTGGGCTGGCGCGCCTCCTTCTGGGGCATCGCGGGGCTGGGCGCCCTGGCGATGGTTGCGCTTCGCTTGACCCTGCCGCACGGCCAGGTCGAGCGCTCGTCCGACAGCGGTGCCATGAAGGCTGAATTGGCAGTGCTCCGGCGCGGCCCTGTCCTGGCCGCCCTGTCCCTGACGGTCATCGGCTCCAGCGCCATGTTCACCGTCTTCACCTACATCGCTCCGATCCTGAAGGAGCAGACCCGGGCCTCGGCCGGTTTCGTCACCGCCATGCTGGTGACCTATGGACTGGGGCTGACGATCGGCAACTGGCTGGGGGGCCGCTTCGCCGACAGGTCGGTGGACCGGACGTTGATTGTCACCCTGGCGGGCCTCGCCACGCTGCTGGTGGTCTTCGCTGGGATCATGCCGTGGCAGGTGCCCGCCGCCGGGGTGATCTTCCTCTGGGGCGTGGCGAGCTTCGCGCTGGTGCCACCGCTGCAGATGCGGGTGATGACCGCCGCCAGCGACGCGCCGAACCTGGCGTCGGCCATGAACATCGGGGCCTTCAACCTGGGCAACGCCACTGGCGCGGCCCTTGGTGGGGCGGTCATTGGCCTCGACCTCGGCTATCCGGCCGTGGCGTTGGCCGGGGCGGCGATGGCTGGAGCAGGCCTCATCCTGGTCCTGTTGCTGGTGCGCCGCGAAGCCCGCGTGAGCGTGCCGCTCCCAGCGCACTGCTGAACCGACAGTCTTTAAAGTCCCAGCTCCAAGCCAATGCCTGGGGCCACGGACCAGAGGGTCTTCCGGCCCTCTGTGCTCGGGTACCACTCGCCGACCAACTGGGCGCGGAGGAACTCCAGGAAGGTGATGCCCACGAGCCCCTGGACCACCGGCCGTGAGCACGCGGTCACATAGCTGGCGCCTCCCTGAAGCATCCCCTCATCTAAATCAGATAAGTCCGAAGGTTTCTCGGAAGACGGCGTGCTCGCGAACGAGTTGCGCGAATCGCTCCACCAACGGGCGGAGTCGTTCATCGCTCATGCGCGGCATGGC
>NZ_RAWC01000127.1:0-25535 GCF_003611685.1 Corallococcus sp. CA049B
CCCTCCCCCCGACCCCATCTCCACCCCTTCGCAGCAACCCCAGCAGGGCGGCTCCACCCACGATCAGTGGCAGGGCGCGCGCCTGTTGTGGAGCGGACTGCTGTGCCTGGTCATCATCGTCGGGGCCATTGCCCTCGAGCGATGCAACTGAGTCCGCCCTAACTTCCTGTCGTTCCGGCCCCGCGCAGAGCGGGCGGGGCCGGTCATCGCGAGCCCATCACCTCCAGAGGCGCCCCCATGCACGACGCCCACGCGTTCCTTCAAGCCCTCGCCACCGTCCTTTGTGTCGCGGCGGTCACCACGGTCCTCTTCCAGCGCCTGCGCCAGCCGGTGGTGCTGGGCTACATCCTCGCGGGCTTCATCATCGGGCCTCACGTCCCCATCCCATTGGTGGCGGACCCTGGCATCGTGCAGACGCTGTCGGAGCTGGGCGTCATCCTGCTGATGTTCTCCCTGGGGCTGGAGTTCAGCCTGCGCCGGCTGTTCGGGGTGGGCCCCACCGCGGGGCTCACCGCCGTCATCCAGTGCAGTGTGATGGTGTGGCTGGGCTTCATCATCGGCCGCGCCTTCGGCTGGACGATGCTGGAGAGCCTGTTCACCGGCTGCTGCATCGCCATCTCCAGCACCACCATCATCGCCAAGGCGTTCGACGAGCAGAACATCCGGGGCGCGCTGCGCAGCATCGTGGTGGGCATCCTCATCGTGGAGGACCTCATCGGCATCCTGCTGATGGCCATGCTCACCGCGGTGTCCAGCGGCACCGGCCTGTCCGCCGGGGACCTGGCGTACACGGTGGGCCGGCTGGCCGCGTTCCTCGTGGGGCTGGTCGGCATTGGCCTGTTCGTCGTGCCCCGGTTGATGCGCTACATCACGAAGCTCCAGCGGCCGGAGACGACGCTCGTCGCCAGCGTGGGCATCTGCTTCGCGGGCGCGCTCCTGGCGCAGACGTTCGGCTACTCGGTGGCGCTGGGCGCGTTCCTCGCGGGCTCGCTGGTGGCGGAGTCCGGCGAGGGCAAGGAGATTGAACACCTGGTGCAGCCGGTGCGCGACCTGTTCGGCGCGGTGTTCTTCGTGTCGGTGGGCATGCTGATCGATCCGGCGCTCATCCGCGAGCACTGGCTGGCCATCGCGGTGCTCACCACCGTGGTCGTCCTGGGGAAGATCCTCAGCGTGTCGCTGGGCGCGTTCTTCACGGGCAACGGCACGCGCACGTCCGTGCAGGCGGGCCTGAGCCTGTCCCAGATTGGCGAGTTCTCCTTCATCATCGCGGGCCTGGGCCTGTCCCTGAAGGCCACGGGCACGTTCCTCTACCCGGTGGCGGTGGCCGTGTCCGCCATCACCACGCTGACGACGCCGTGGCTCATCCGCGCGTCCGGCCCCATCGCCAACTGGGTGGACCGCAAGCTGCCGGCGCCGCTACAGACGTTCGCGTCGCTGTACGGCAGCTGGGTGGAGAACCTGCGCACGTCGCCGCGCCAGAAGACGGTGGGCGCGCGCGTGCGGCGCATGGGGCTGTTGATGCTGCTGGACGCGGCGTTCATCACCATCATCGTCATCGGCACGTCGGTGCTGCTGCCCCAGGTGACGGAGTTCATCGACGAGCGCATGGGCTGGGGCAAGACGATGACGCCGTGGATCGTCATCGGCCTGGCCACGGCGCTGGCCCTGCCCTTCTGCGTGGGCATCGTGCGGATGGGGCGGCGGCTGGGCGTGGTGCTGGCGGAGGGCGCGCTGCCGGCGGCCGCCAACGGCAAGGTGGACCTGGCGGCGGCGCCCCGGCGGGTGCTCGTGGTGGCGCTCCAGCTGGCCAGCGTCTTCATGGTGGGCGTGCCGGTGCTGGCCATCACCCAGCCGTTCATCCCCGGCGTGCCGGGCGCGGTGCTGCTGCTGGTGTCCCTGGGCGTGATGGGCTTCGCCTTCTGGAAGAGCGCCACGAACCTGCAGGGGCACATGCGCGCGGGCGCGCAGGTCATCGTGGAGGCGCTCGCGGCCCAGTCCCACGCCAAGGGCGAGGAGGACGAGCCGTCACAGGACGTGCTGCACGGCGTGCGTCAGATGCTGCCCGGCATCGGCGAACCGGAGTCGGTGGCGCTCGGCGCGTCCAGCGCGGCGGTGGGCCGCACCCTGGCGGAGCTCAACCTGCGCGGCATGACGGGGGCCACGGTGCTGGCCATCCGGCGGGGCGAAGCGGGCGTGCTGGTGCCCACCGCGCAGGAGGTCCTGCGCGCGGGGGACATCCTCGCGCTCGCGGGGACGCATGAGGCCATCGACGCGGCGAAGGGCGTGCTCGGCTGACGCGGGGCACCGGATGCAATGGGGGACGCGGCCGGCCGTAGCAAGGGCATGCCGCTCCCCTTCCGCGTTCCGGAGGTCTCCGCCATGCGCCGCCCCTTCCTTCCCACCCTGTTGCTCGCCTGTTCGCTGGCCGTGCCTGCCCTGGCGGCGGAGCCGGCGAAGAAGCCGGCCAAGGCTCCCGCCAAGACCATCTGCGTCAACGTCAAGGACGGGAGCAAGGCGGTCCAGGGGACGAACCTGGTCATCGAGCCCGGGGAGAAGATCAAGGACGCGGTCGCGGTGGACGGTGACGTCATCGTGAAGAAGGGCGCGGTGGTGGACAACGACGTGGCCGCCATCCGGGGCCGCGTCATCCTGGAGCCCGGCGCGAAGGTGAAGGGCGACGTGGTGTCCATCGGCGGCGAGGTGCGGGTGCCCGCGGGCGCGCACGTCGACGGGAACGCGACGGCGCTGGGCGGCAAGCTCCACCTGGACCGGAAGGAAGACGTCGGCGGCGAGCAGGTCAACTTCTCCCTGGTCTTCAACGGCGACGACCTGGTGAAGGAGTTCGTCGGGAAGGCGCTCGACGAGGATGCGGGCAAGTGCCACATCCTCGATGACGACGAGGATGACGACGACGGGGACAAGGACGTCTGAGCCGTCCTCCTTCGTGTCAGGCGTCCCCCGTCACTTCCATTCTGGCGGGGGCTTGCGCGTGGCGCGGCGCCGCGAGCGGGGTTGCAGGTGCACCTCGTCCCCGCGGCAGACGCGCACGCGCAGGAAGCGCTGGAGCTGATCCAGGGCCAGGTCGTGGTCCTTGTCGCTCTCCGCGCAGCAGCAGTCGCTGAGCACGGTGATCTTGTACTCGTGCATGTGCGCGTCGTGGGCGCTGAAGAAGACGCACAGGTTGGTGGCGATGCCCGCGAGCAGCAGCTTCTTCGTGCCCAGGTGCTCCAGCAGGGGCACCAGCGACGTGGCGAAGAAGGCCGAGTGCTTGGGCTTGAGGATGAAGTAGTCGTCCGGCCGGGGCTTGAGCGCGCGGGCGACCCGCTGGCCCCGGCTGTCCTTCCGGGTGCAGTGCTTGTAGACGTCCGTGAAGCTGCTGCGCCACAGGTCGAAGTTGTCGTTGACGTAGATGACCGGGACGCCCGCCTTGCGCATCCGCTCCGCGAAGGGGCCCAGGCGCTCCACCATGCGCAGCGCCCAGGGCAGGACGTTCTCACCGCCGGGGAACTCCAGGTCGTTGATGACGTCGATGATGAGCAACGCGGTGTCATGCCGCCGCTCGTGCGGCGTGCGCGTCTGCTTCCGGACCGCCTGGCGCGGCTTCGCCACGTCCACCTCCCCGTGGCTGAACGCTAATCATCCTCCCGCCGGGGGGTGGAGTCCCCGCGCGGCAGGATGTTCGCTGGCCGCCAACCTCCCCCAGGTGCTGTGCGCGGCGGGTTACCGCCGGGCGCGGCGGGGCCTCCACACGAGCCCCGCGAGCAGCCACCAGGCCAGGACACCCGGAAGCGCGCTGGCGCCGGCACTGCACCCGCCGGATTCGTCCTCATCGGGGCCCGTCACCGTGCCGCCGTCGTGCGCGGAGCCCGCGTCCGCCCCGGTCCCCGCGTCCGCACGGGTCCCTGCGTCCACCTGGGCACCGGCATCCACTCCGGTGCCCGCGTCCGCACGGGTGCCCGCATCCACCTGAGTGCCCGCATCCACCTGGGTGCCTGCGTCCACACGGGTCCCCGCGTCCACCTGGGCTCCCGCATCCACCCCGGTCCCGGCGTCCACACCTGCGTCGCCTGCCACGCCGCCGTCGCCGGGCCCCTGAGGCAGGTCGTCGTCCACCGTGCGGGCCTGGACGGTCACCACAGGGATGTCCTGGGTCGGCGTGAACGTGAGGGACGCGTATTCGACCTGCGCATCCGCGTCGTGCGGCGCGCGCAGCGTCACGAATTGCGGAACGCTCCAGTTCTCCCGCGTGAAGCGAAGCGAGCCACCCTCCACCAATACCAGGTCGCCCTCGCCCCCTTGCAGCACCACCTTGACCCAGACGTCCACCAGCGGAGGCATCGCCAGGGACACCGTCACCGTACGGGTTCCGTCCTCCGGGACGACAAGGTTCAAGGGAGACACGCTCAGGGCCTGAGTCAACGGCACCGGGGTGACCCGATGGACCCCTCCGTGGTGGCTGAGAATATACAGCGCCCCGTCCGGCCCCTCGTTCACGTCAACGAAGCCGCCGCCCGTCTCATAATTCATGAAGATGTGTTCCCTGGCCACGGAGCCATCCGCCGCGAACTGCATCCGATGCAGCATCCCGCGGAAGTCCGTGAACAGGTAATTGCCGGAGTAGCTCTGGGGGAAGCGCGTCCCCTTGTAGAACATGCCTCCCATCGTGAACTCGCCCTCCGGCCATCGCTTGAGATAGCCGCCGCCGCTCACCGCGTCCGGCTCCGGCTGGTCCACGGTGAACGACTGCGAGGAGGGATGACCCTTGATGTAGAACTCGCCGTTGAAGCTGGGGTTCGCGACATCGAAGATCGAGACCCGCGTTCCCTTGCGATACCAAGATGAATTGTAATAGCCGCCGACCAACGTGTAGGTCGCGACGCCGTTCTGCCGCACCGCGCCTGTCGCCGTGAACGTGGTCTCATCATTGACACCGGGCAGGTATGAGTACACCGGCGCCAGGTATCCCGCGGGCTGGTTGTTCTCATAGTCGGGCCAACCCCCATGGTCTCCCGCGCTGACGCTGAAGATTTGATTGGCCCCCGGGCCTGAGACATTGGCCCACAAGCGCCCGGTTCCCGGCTGGAAGACCAGCCCGTAGAGGTTGTGGAAGCCCCGGGCCCAGATGCTGTCCACGTTGGGGCCCGCCCCGTCGTGGAAGGGATTGTCGGTGGGCACGGTGCCATCCGGGCGCACGCGGTGGATCTTTCCCGCCGCGTTCGTCAGGACGTCCGCGCTCCGGAGGCCCTGGAGCGTCCCCACCCCGAAGTACAGCATTCCATCCGGACCGAAGGCGAGCCCTCCGCCGTCATAGTCGAGCACTCCCGCCGGGAGCCCGCCCACGATGACGGTGCGATTCACGCCGACGCCACCGACGTCGGTGTACCGGAAGATCTGCAACGTGAAGCCCGGCATCGCCGCGAAGAAATAGACGTAGCGGTTGTTCGCGAAGTTCGGATCAAAGGTCATGCCCAGGAGGCCTTGCTGCTCGTTCCCCTGGGTGAATGACTCGGAGATGAAGGGGGTCGGCTGCACGACCCCGTTCTTCACGACGAGAACCTTCCCAGACATCGTCGCCACGAACAGGCGGCCCGAGCCGTCCGGAACCCAGCCCATCCGGGTGGCGTCGCTGGCCGTTTCAAAGGTCACCCAGCCTTCCTGGACCTCGAGGTCACGAGCCGTCTCGACGGGTTGGGCATGGACGCGGGCGGCGGTCAGCAATGCCAGGGCAAGCCAGGGGGCGATGGGGCGCATGCCGCGCAAGCTACCATCGATCTCAGGGCCGGGGCTTCACCCCCCAGACGCCCACCTTGCCGTCATCCATGCCCCAGCACACGAAGCGCCCGTCGGGGGAGAAGTTCGCGCTGCTGCCCTGCATGTCATCCAGGTCCGAGTAGCCGAAGACGTCCCGGCCCTCGTGGACATCGATGACCACGAACGCGCTCGTGTCCGCGCTGGCGGCCAGCAGGGAGCCATCGAAGTTGAATTCCATCTGCATGGCACCGGAGGCCGGAGCCCCGATGACCCGATGGGTTTCCAGTCCGGGGAGGCCCAGGAACAACAACTCGCCACCGGAGTTCGCGGCAACCAGCGACTCCCCTGACGGCGTGAATGCCACATTCCAGATCCGCTGGGTGTCGATCGTACGGGACCCCACGGGCTTGCCTGTCTTGGCATCCCAGAGGCGAACGGAACCGCATGTCGCGGCACCCTCCTGCTCCTCGGCGACGCCGACGGCCGCATACCGGCCATCTGTCGACAGCGCGCAGCCATAGAGGAACGCGGGGTCCTCCAGCCGCCACACGAGCCAGCCGCGCTCCAGGTCCCAGAGCAGGACACGGCCCTGGCCGGACGCGAGCAACAGGCGCGTTCCATCCGACGACAGGCACGCGCTGGCGACGGACCCACCGGTTTCCACCGAGGACAGCAGCGTGCCGTCGGAGACGGACCAGGTCTGGAGGGTGCCGCGAGCGGTCACGGACAGGAGGCGCTGGGAGCCAGGGAGGAACCCCGCGGCCACGCAGCGGGAAACGGAGTGCGCGAAGAGCGGAGTCGCCGCTTCCGAGTGCAGGTCCCACCAGCGCAACGGCGTCCCACCCTGCTTCTGGACGGATAGCAGGTAGCGCGACGACGCATCCCACGCCAGCCGCTGCCACCGCGAGTACTGCGACAGCTCCGGCTCCCCCAGCGTCCGCAGCAGGGTCAGATGTTTCGCGGTGTCCGGGGTCAGCATCAAGGCGCTCCTAGCGGTTCCAGCAACCCGGCCCGTTGCAACTGGTCCCGCACCTCTTCCGCGAGCGCGACATGCTCCGGCCTGCTCAGCGTGAATCGTTCCGGGGTCAGGATGACGAGGGTGCCCTGGTCCTCCACGGGTTCGACTCGCACGGGGCCTGGAAGCGGCGGCACCGGACCGCGCTCCCGGGAGAAGTACGTCATCCATCCGATGAACGTGCCGACGTCGCCGGACTCTGTCACCGAGTCCCGGTGCTCGTCGGAGATGACGACGCCCCACTCCGGCTCCCAGGCCCCCACCATCGCCTTCAGCACCTGGGACGCTCTCTGCGCGGAGAGGAGTCCTCGTGCGGCGGGAGTCCAAACGCAGAGGTCCACCGCAGCCGGCACCGGAGACCCGCAGGAGAAGTTGACGACACTGCTGTCGTCAGGACTTCCATTCCATGCGGCGAAGGAGATCTCGCCATCGCCTATCTGGTACTTCGCCTTCGTGAGCAGTTGCTGAAGCGAAAGGGCATCCGGGCTGAACCGGCTGTTGAGCGCCGACTCCCGGGAACGGGCTTGCTCGTACCAGGTCGCGAGGCTCGGATCCGTGGACGCCAGTCGCTGGAACAGGGCCTCGGCCCGCCGAGCATAGGTCTCCAGCGGCTCGGGCCTTCCGGGCCAGTACGCCCCTGCGTAGTAGGTTTCAGTCATCAGCCGTGAAGACGTTCAGCGCGCAGGAGTGAAGATGACGGGGATCCGCCCCAGACCATTTCTCTTGAAGAGCGCCCGTACGTAGTCCGCGACCTTGCGCTCCGCGAAGTGCCATTCCACGGGAAATCCACGGGCGACCCGCTGCTGCCGTTTGGCTTGCCGGACCATGTCAGTGAAGCCCTCGAACCATCCGCCCTGCTCCACGGCCAGCTCGAGGAACTTCTCATAGCCCGGCCCCTTGGCCTCCAGCAACACGCCGTTGGTGAACCCGTCGAACTTGACGCTGTCGACTTCGTAGAACGGAAGGCTCCGTCCCTCCACTTCACCTCTGCAACCTTCTGCTGCGTGCGGCCATCCAGCGCCCACGCGAGGTAGCCGTCCGGCCGAAGCACTACCACCTGCTCGCGGGCGAAGCGTTCCACCCGCAGCTCCAGTTCCTCACGCGACACGTCGCCGTCCGCCAGCACCTCGCGCATCAGGAAGCCCGCGGCCATTCGTGGAGGGAACGAGCCCAACGTCACGGGCGTCTCCGTGAGCCGTTCGAGCACTCCCACCGCGTCCTCGGGGGTGAAGGGATTGCGGCGAGGGGGCAGTTCGTCCACATCCTCCAAACCGGCGTGGATCAGCACCTCCTCGAACACATCCGGCTGGAGGAACCGCGGCGCCCCCTGATGACCCGCTCCGCACGCTGCGTCATGGTGGCGCGCGCGCTGGGGGGCTTGAGCCGGACCGAACGGGCGGCCTAAGACGCGGCCGCCCTGTCCAGGGAACCTTTTTCGAGGAACTTCATGTTCAAGAAGATTGCCATTGGCGTTGTCGCCGTGCTCGCGCTGCTCGCCGGCTTCATCACCACCCGCCCCGATACCTACACTGTCACGCGCACCACCACGGTTCCGGGTGCTCCCGACGTCGCGTTCGGTCTGGTCAATGACTTCCACCAGTGGAACCAGTGGTCTCCCTGGGACAACCTCGACCCGAACATGAAGAAGACCTTCGGCGGCGCGGAGTCGGGCGTTGGCGCCACCTATGGGTGGGTGGGCAACAACGACGTGGGCGAGGGTCGCATGACCATCCTGGAGGCCACCGCCGACGCGTCCGTCCGCATCAAGCTGGAGTTCGTCAAGCCCTTCGAAGACAGCAGCATCACCACCTTCACGTTCAAGCCCGCCAGCGACGGCACCACCGTCACCTGGACCATGGCCGGCGAGCACACCTTCGTGAGCAAGGCGATGTGCCTGTTCATGGACATGGATCAGATGATCGGCAAGGACTTCGAGAAGGGCCTCGCCAGCATGAAGACCGCCGCCCAGGCCGAGGCCACGAAGCGCGCGGAGGCCGAAGCCGCTCGCAAGGTCGCCGAGGCCAAGGCCGCCGAGGAAGCCGCCGCTGCCGCTGCGCCCGCCGTCGCCGCGCCCACTCCGTAGTCAACGGCCGACACCTCGCCAGGGCAGGAGCACGACACGGATACGGACCCGGGTCGTCCTGCAAAAGAAAGAGGGGCGGCCCGTGACTCCGGCCGCCCCTCCCCTCTCTCAAGCGCTCACCCTACTTCGTGAAGGTGATGGGCCCCGAGGACAGCGTGGTGTTGTTCGCGCCATCCACCGCGCGCACGCGCCACGTGTGCGAGCCCGTGGACAGACCGTTCAGCGTGGTCTGCTCCGTGCCCACGCCGTACACCTCGAACTCCCACAGCGAGTAGCCGTACGCCGTCGCGCGCTGCACGCCGCGCATGCGCACGAAGCGGCCCACGCCGGCCACCGTCCAGTCGTCGATGCCACCGTCGCCGGTGTCCACCGTCCTCAGCGCCGTCCAGGTCGTGTTGTCCAGCGACGCCTCCAGCACGTAGCGGCGGCCGTACGCGGCCTCCCAGTTCAGCACGATGCGCTTGAGCGAGTAGATGGCCCCCAGGTCGATGGTGATCGACTCCGTGTCACCCGTGGTCGCCGTGCCCACGCTGGACCAGCGCGTTGCCAGGCTGCCGTCCACCGCGTCGTTCGCGCTGCCGAACTCCACGGACGTGGCGTAGGCGTTCTTGCCCCGCGCCAGGTTCGTGCCCGCCGGCACCGGCGCGCTGCGTAGGATGGACGGCGAGCGGTCCGTACCGTCCACGATGAGGACGTACTCCGCCACGCCCGCGCCCACGTCCGTCGTCTGCTCCCAGATGAAGCGCGTGGACGTGCCCGGCACCGACTGCCCGGCCGACGGCGACAGCGCCGCGAAGGCCGCGGGCGGCGTCGTGTCGTTCAGCGTGAAGGTGAACGTCGCGGACTGCGTGACGCCGTTCGCCCAGTTGAACGCCTTCACGAACCAGGTGTGCGTCCCGTTCGCCAGCTTCAGCCCGTCCAGCGCCGCCGACGGCGTCTGGGTGATGGCCACCGGCATCGCGCCGCCATCCAGGTACACCTCGTAGCGCTGGATGCCCGTCTGCGGGTCGCTGCTCGCCGCCCAGGTGAACGCCGGACGCGTGCCGGTGATCACCAGGTTGTTCGTCGGCGTGAGCAGGTTGAACGCCACGGGAGGCGTCGCGTCCGTCAGGCCGAAGCCCTGGATGCCCGCGCCGTACTGGAACAGCGGGTTGCCGTACGTGGGCGGCACCGGCTGGCCCGTCGCGATCTTCTGGCGGATGGCCGCGCGCTCCGCGTCCGTCGCGCCCAGGTCGAACGGCAGGTCCCACTTCTCCAGCTGGTTGTTCTCCACGTCCGTGCCAATCTGGCTCATGGAGCGCGGCAGCTGCCACGGCGTCTTGCCCCGAGGCAGCACGTCACCGAACAGCACGTCCGCCACCGCGTAGCCGCCCATGTCGCCGGGGCGGTACGCCAGCATCAGCGCGTTGGAGATCGGCACCACGTTCGTCAGCACGTAGGGGCGCGGGCTGATCAACACCACCGTCGTGGGGATGCCCCGCGACCTGAAGCTGTTGATGATGCCGTACTGGTCGCCCCACTTCGCGTCGTGGGCAGGGCCAACGGGGTCGCCCGGCAGGTACGGCTTCTCCTTGTCCCACTCCGTGCCGTGGGTGAAGTAGCTCTCGCCCACCACCACGATGGCAGCGTCCGGCGTCACGCCCGCGGGGGCGTTGTCCTTGTAGACCGTGAGCCCCGCGGCCTCCGCGCGTGCCTTCACCGCCGCGTAGATGGTCGGGTCGCCGAACTCGGTGCCGTGGAAGTCCGAACGCCAGGTCACCATGCACGACATGTCGTCCGCGCGAGGGCCCGCGATGACCAGCCTGCCGCCCGCCGGCAGCCGGATGGGCAGCGCGCCGTCGTTCTTGAGCAGCGTCATGGCCTCCTGCGCCGCGCGGCGCACCGCCGCCTTGCTGTCCGCGGTGTGCCACTGGGACGTGCCGGCCGGGCCCTGCTTGTACGGATCCTCGAAGATGCCCAGGCGGAACTTCAGGTCCAGGATGCGGCGCACGGAGTCGTTGATGCGCGCGACGGGGACCTCGTTCTCGAAGTTGGCCATGGCCTGCGGCGTCGCGCCGCCCATCACGTCCGAGCCCGCCGTGGCGGAGCGCACCCACGAACCCGAAGGCAGCCAGTCCGAGCAGATGACGCCGTCGTACTTCAGCTGGTTGCGCAGGTAGTTGAGGATGCCCGGGTTGTCACCCGCGCCATAGCCCTCCGGCCCCAGCAGCCAGCTGCCCGCGTAGCCCGGCATGATGCCGCTGGTGCCCGCCTCGATGGCCGCGTGCCACGGACGCATGTGGTAGTGAATCGTCGTGCCGTCGTAGGTGATGCCCGCCTCACCGCCAGCGCCCTGCCCCGGCCAGTGCTTCGTCGTCACCCAGATGGAGCTCGGGTTCACCTCCGGGCCGCCCTGGAGGCCCGCGATGAGCGCGCGGGTGATGCCCGCCGCCAGGTCCGCGTCCTCGCCGTTGCCTTCCTGCGTGCGCGGATACAGGACCTTGGTGTTCACCTCCGCCAGCGGCGACAGCGTGCCTCGGCTGCCAATGGCCAGCTGCTCGCGGCGCTGGATGTCACCCATCTCGTAGATGGTGTCCAGGTCGCGCGTGGCCGCCAGCGCCGGCTGCGTGGGCCAGCTCGTCTTGTAGCCGTGGATGGTGTCCCCCGCGTCGATGTGGGGGATGCCCAGGCGTGTGGCCGCGGACGCCTTCTGGAACATGGGGATGTCCGTGGGCGACAGGGGCCCCATCTGGAAGCCGGCCTCCGGGTACGTCTTGGCGTCGTAGAACATCTGCAGCGCCTTCTCCCGCAGCGTCATGCGGCCCAGGAGGTCGTTCACGCGCACGGAGATGGGGTTGTGCCAGTCCTCGTACGGCTCAATCGTCCCGTTCTTGTTCAGGTCGCGCACGCCGTTGATGAGGTTGACGCCGTCCGCCTGCGTCTCCACCACCGGCAGGTACACGCTGAAGTTGCCGATGTCCGAGCGCGACGTGCTGCCGCCCGACAGCGTGGCCACGACGTACCACTTGTACGTCCAGCGGTCCGGCAGGTCCTCCGTGAAGGTGAAGGACGTGCCCGTCTGCGACGCCACCTGCGTGTACCTGTCCAGCAGGTTGCCCGCCGCCATCCAGTCGTAGTCGTTGCGCGTGAGGTTGACGTAGAGCTTGTAGTTGGTCGCGCCCGTCACCGCGGCCCACGACAGCGTGGGACGGCGGGTCGCGGTGATCATCGCGTTGTTGGCCGGCGCGGCCAGCCGAAACGCCCCGGCCACCGGCAGCGGCGCGGGCGCCACGTACGGGTCCGGGATGATGGTGGGGTCGCGCGGATCCGTGGGGCCATTGCCCGTGGAGAAGATTTCGACGTTCCAGTCCGCGCCCTGCACCGCCAGCGCCGTGACGGACTGCGCGCGCTGCTGCACGCCGTTGTAGTCCACCACCGCCAGGCGGATGTCCGTGTTGGGCTGCGTGGGAGAGAACTGGTTCTTCGACAGCGTCACCGTCGTGTTGGGCGGGAACGTGAGCTGGTACGTGAAGGGCCCGGGCGGGTTGCGCACGGACGGCGTGGTGTTGCCCTCCTCCGGCACCGGCGTCACCGACAGCGGCGCGGGCGACACGTTGATCTTCGCGTACGCCAGCTCCGGGAAGTTCAGCTTGAGGGTCTGGTTGGTGGTCTGCGTGGGCGGCGGCGTGGTGCCCCCGTTCTGGTAGACCTCGAAGGACCACAGCGAGTAGCCGTAGCCCGTGCCGCGCTCCGTGCCGCGCATGCGGATGTAGCGCCAGGTGCCGGAGACCGGAATCTCCCTGCGGCCAATCGCGCCGTTGGTCACCGTGTTGAGCGTGGTCCAGGTGGTGTCGTTGTTGGAGCCGTCAATCGTGTACGTCTTGCCGTACGCGCCCTCCCAGTCCAGCACCACCTTGCCCACCACCTGGGACGAGCCCAGGTCCACGCGGATCCACTGCGGATCCACGCCCTGCGCGGAGGCCCAGCGCGTGTTGACGTCGCCGTCGAACGCGAAGCCCGGCTGGAGCCCCGCGGCGTCCGCCTCCACGCTGGACGCGGTGGCCGAGCGGTTGCGCGCCAGATCCGTATTGGTAGGAGGCGGCGTGCCGCCCGTCTCATAGACGGCGAACTCCCACAGCGAATAGCCATACGCGGGCAGCGCGCGGGTGACGCCCTGCATGCGGACGTAGCGGCCCGTGGTGCCGGACGGCAGGGACAGGTCGTCCGTCGCGCCATCGCCGGTGTTCACCGTCAGCGCGTCGGTGAAGGTGGTGTTGTTGGTGGAGACCTGGATCTTGTAGACCGTGGCGTAGGCCGCCTCCCAGGTGAGCACCACGCGAGAAATGGTGCGCGTCTGGCCCAGGTCCACGGTGATCCATTCATTCGCCGTGAAGCCGCTGGCCCAGCGGGTGCCACCGTCGCCGTCCACCGCGTACTGGCCCAGGAATGGAGCCTCCGCGGACGAGGTATAGGTGGTCTTGTTCAGCGCGACGTTCGTCTGCGCGTGGGCGTTGGAGGCGCCCAGGAACGACACCAGCATGAGCACCGCGGCGAAGGCCTGTAATAACCAGACACGCGGTGCTTCACTGAGACATGGGCTTGCGCCCCTGCTTGACAATTGCGGCAAGGATTCAGACATTGGGGGATGACTCCTTGAGTAGGAACAGCGACCGCATCCCTGCCCTGGCGACACCGCACGCGGGGGCGTGACGGTGGCGTCAAGACAAGGATTGGGCGTTCCGGCTGTCACACGGCGACAGCCGGCCCGCCTTTCCTGGCACTGCGTTCCTGCCTAGTCCGCGGTGAAGTACAGGTTGTCGAGCAGGAGCGACTGACCGGTCGTTCCACCTTCGGCCGCGAAGGTGAACGGTGACGACACGTCGTTGAGCTTCAGGCCCGCCGCGACGAAGTCCGCCACGGGGATGGCCAGGTGGTGCCACTCACCATCGTTCGCCCAGCCATATGGGGTGACGGCGAGCGGAGCGCCCTTCTCGGCGGTGCCCGTGCCGCTGGTCATGCCGATCTTCACGTTGGCGAAGGCGGCGTCGGACGACTTCATGCTGACGTGGAGCGTCTTCCAGGCATCGAAGTTGTGCGTCTGCTTCCAGTGCACGCCGAAGCCCATCCACGGCTTGCCGTTCTGGACGATGCGGTCCGCGGACTTGCCCTCGATGTGGTCCGGGTCGGACTCCACGTAGACGGTGTTCTCGTAGAGGTAGAAGTTGGAGTCGATGTTGTCGAGGATGATCTCCTGCGAGCGGCCCGTCTCGTAGAAGATGCCCACCATCAGGCGGGCCTTGCCGGCCTCGTAGGGGAACGGCCCCGGCAGCAGGTCCGAGGGCTGTGTCCCGCCGTCAGGGTTCGGGTTGCCCGGCAGCTCCTGGCCTGAGTAGTCCGCCGGGCCCGGATCCGGGCGGCAGGCGGCGAGCAGCAGCAACAGGCCCCACACTGGCTTCTTCATGGCTTCACCGCCCGGTCCGCACCACTGGAGGTCTTCACCATCACCCAGCCGCCCGCCACGGTGCCGCCCAGCTCGACGACACCCTTGTACGCGGGGGTCACCAGCTCGTAGGCCACCGTGCCGGAGGCGTCGTACGTCACCGCGTCCGGGAAGTTGTCGAGCACGGACTGGTAGGCCTTCACGGCCATCTCGCGCGTCTCCGCCAGGCTGGCCTGATCCGCCCGGCCCCGCTGGTAGATGGCGGCCAGGTTGAGGGCCACGTAGTACTGCGCTTCGCCATACGGCCCGTTCGCGAGCACCGTGGCCCACGCGTAGTAGCCCGCCACCGGGTCCCCGCCGGACTGGATCTGCCACTTCGTCTCCGTGCCCACCCCCGCCATCGCGAAGGGGTTGTTCGGATCATCCAGCACGGAGGTGTTCGGGTAGATGCCCATGGCCGGGTCGGTGACCGTGAAGGTCATCCCATCCAGCGGCTTGCCGTAGATGATGGTCGGGTCTTCGTAGCAGCCGGACAGCGCGGCCACGGCGGCCAGCAGGAAACCAGTCCTCATGATGCGTGTTCCCTCAGAGAGAAAGGATGGCATACGCGCCCACCTCGTACTCGCGACCCTTCAGGCCCTCGGTGATGCCCTGCTCGTTGAGGCCTTCCGAGTACTCGTTCAGCATTCGCACCAGCCCGCGCAGACCGAAGCGCGTGGTCACCGCGCCCAGCACCGGCTTCTTCAAGCCGTAGGACAGGTCCCCGCCCAGCTGCACCGGGTAGGTGAGGTTGAAGACGCGGTGGTAGTCGTACGGACCCCAGTCGTTGAAGCGCAGCTGGGCCGCCAGCAGCAGCGTGTCGTAGAGCGCGGATCCGTCCAGGCCGAAGCGGTGGATCTGCCGGCTGTCCTCACCCGAGGACTGCTGGCTGCCCACGTACGCCGTGCCGTACAGGCGCAGGCGCTGCGTGGGGTTGCCCACCAGGCGCAGGGACGTCTCCCACTCGTCGCGGGCCACCGGCGCGCTGCCGAAGGCGATGGTGCTGCCGTCCGCGAGGATGGCGATGCCCGCGTCGCGTGACGTGGGCTGGTGCCGGTAGACGATGTCCAGGCCCGCGGCGAACGGCGCGTCCTCGCGCATGTCGCGGTCCCACGACCAGAACCAGGTGCCCGGCGTCGGGTCGAAGGTGATGAGCAGCTCACCGCCCAGCGTCTCGCGGTTGTCCAGCACGCTGAACGCGTCCACCAGCACGCTGCGCGGCCGCACGCCCGCGTAGTACATGCCGGAGCCCGGATCATACGCGTCCGGGATGGTGGGGTTCGGCCCGATGAGGGGCCGCTGGTACAGGATGTTGGGCGACACCTGGATGGAGCCGAACTGCACCGCCGCGCCCAGCTGGCCCGCGTAGTGGTTGCCTCGGCCGCTCTCGCGCAGGCTCCAGCCGGTGATGATGTTGCCCTGCTCCGGTCCGCTGTCCGCGACGAGGCCGCGGAAGGAGGACTGCACCAGCCAGCGCACCGCCCCCATGTCGTAGGTGAGCCGCGCCTTGGCGCCCAGCGTGTCCAGGAACTGCACCTTGTCCTGGAGCACGTCATAGCCGCTGTTGAGGTAGCTGGGGCCACCTTCCGGAGCGGCGCGCGTATAGGTGAACGTCTCGCCAATGCGCTGGGGCGCGGAGAGCAGGCCGCCCACGTCCAGCACCAGCTTGCCGGTGGCGTACTGGAAGTTGAGCGCCGTCCTGCGCGCGATGCGCTCGCGCACCACGGAGGCCGTGGCGGACGACGCGCCTTGTGCCAGGTCCTCCTGGTGCACCAGCGTCACGTTCACCGGGCCTACGTTGTTGCGGTACTTCGCCACCACGGAGGGGTTGGCGCCCCAGTACAGCTCCGGCCCGACGGCGACCTTCAGCCCGTCCATGGCCTTCTTGCCGCTGAACACCACGCCGAAGGGCGCGTTGCCGTGGTAGATGTCCAGGTTCGGCCCGTAGTTGGCCTCGCGGTAGAGGTTGAAGAAGTCACCCTCCTCGCCCCAGTGGTAGTGGCCGGTGCGGTAGTAACCTTCCAGCGCGAAGTCCGAGCGGTCGAACTTGAACTCCGCCTGATACAGGGCGAAGCGATCCAGCGGGGACTGCTCGCGCGCCGGGGCGCCAGGGCCCACCGGGATGTCACCCGTGGTCGGCGTGGAGGGCGTGCCGCGGTTCTCGTAGAACAGGTTGTTGAGCCGGTTCTGCGCCACGTTGCCCACGACGTTGAACGACGCGCGGCCGTAGACGCCGCTCGCCGGCTGCAACGCCAGGTCGAAGAAGATGGATTCGGTGTGGTCCGCGGAGTTCTGGTTGGGCCGCACCGTCGCGATGCTTCCGCGCGACAGCGAGCTGTCCAAGAGCAGCCGCAGGTTGGACACCCGCACCGCGCTGAGCTCCTCCGTGCGCGCCAGCGCCACCGACGAGGTGTAGCTGCTGGTGAGCGCGGACGGACGGATGCCCGAGAAGTAGTCGCGGATGACGTCCGGGTGGGTCGTCGGTGCGTACGGGTCCAGGCGGAACACGGCCTGGAGCACGTAGTAGGCCGTGCGCGGCTGGATGCCGCTGATGCCATTGGAGTCCGGCGGGCCCAGGGCCGCGATGCCGAACCACTCCTCGTTCATGTTGTTCTGGCCGGGGACGAAGTCGGCCGCGTAGCCGCCGTTGGGCCACGTCGCGGTGGTGTCGTGGATGGACAGGTTGGATTCCTGGCCGTGCTTCCACCAGCCGTCCACCCACTGGAACACGAAGCCGCCAATGGCCGTACCGGACAGGCCCTGGCCGTAGCCCTCCAGGTAGATCTGCTCCCACTGCGTGCGCAGGTACTCCGCCTGCGCCACGTGGTCCTCGCGGCCCGCGCGAGCGTCATAGGCGTCCGCGCCGAACTCGCTGAAGAACACCGGCTTGTTGAGCTTGGCCTTCACCTCCGCGAACAGGTCGCGCGCGGTGGGGCCGCGGTAGACGTTCGTGCCCAGCACGTCCAGGTCCTGGCAGTGCTTGGCGATGAGGTCGATGTACTGGAGGTCGCCGTTGGCGATGGACACGGGGTGGTTCGTGTCCCGCTTCTTCACCGTGCGGGCCGCCTCGCCGTAGAGCGTGTAGAGCGACTCCGCGCGGGCGGCGTCCTCCTGGCCCGGCAGGGCTTCGATTTCGAACGACGTCCAGTGCAGGCCGTAGTTGTTCTCGTTGCCCAGGAGCCACATGAGCACGCCGGGCACGTCGCGGTAGATCTCCACCTTCTCCGCCAACGCGCCGAGGATGGCCTTGCGGTGCTCCGGGTTCGAGTAGTCGATGTTGGCGACCATGACCCCGTTCACCGGGTGGCCATAGCGTCCCATCAGCGGGTTGAGCAGCGTGTGGATGCCGTAGTTCCGGTAGATGTACTCGACCCAGACGGGCGGGATGTCGTCGAACTGGCGGATGGCGTTGAAGCCCGCGTCGCGCAGCAGCCCCATCTCTTTCGCCAGCACCTGCTTGATGAAGTCCTCCGGCTGCGTCCAGAGCGAGTACCGGTAGTTCTCACCGATGGGCGTGTAGCCCCAGTTCACGCCGTGGACGGGGAAGTCCTTGCCGTCCACCTGGAGCTTGAAGCCGCGCTCGTCGTGGATGATCCGCGTCACCGTCGTGCGCTTCGCGTCCGAGGGCGCGGCGGTCTGGGGCGCGGGCACCACCGGAGCGCGCGGGGCGTCCACGGGCGCGGCCGGAGCGGGCTCGGGCGTCGCCGGCACGGGCGCGGCGGCGTCCACGGGGCCCGCCGAGGGAGGCTGCGCGGCGGGTGGGGACTGGAGGGGCGAGCCCGCTCCGGACACCTGGGCCCAGGCCTGGGTGCCGCCGCACAACGCCAGACACGTCGTCAGGAAGAGCCTTTTCAAGCGGCCTGCTCCACGTCCAGCCCGTTCTGGGCCACGACGTCGCGATAGAGGTGGGCGCTGTCCTTCGGGATGCGCTGCTGGGTGGCGTAGTCCACCCACACCAGGCCGAAGCGCTTGGTGTACCCGTAGGCCCACTCGAAGTTGTCCAGCAGCGACCACGCGAAGTAACCGGCCAGCTTCACGCCCTGCGCGATGGCGTCACCGCACGCCGCCAGGTGCCCGCGCAGGTACTCCACGCGCTGCACGTCGTGCACGCGGCCGTCCGCGCTGGGGGCGGTGGAGTACGCGCAGCCGTTCTCCGTGATGTAGATGGGGCCCGGCTTGTATTCCGTTTCCAGATGAACCAGCAGGCGCGTGAGGGAGGCCGGGCAGACCTCCCAGTCCATGTCCGTCTTGTCCGGGCGCACGAACACGGTGCGGGGCGCGTTCTGCTCTTCCGGGATGCGGTTGCTGCGCAGGACGGCGCGCGAATAGAAGTTCACGCCCAGGAAGTCGGTGGGCGTGGCGATGGTCTCCAGGTCGCCGGGCTGGATGAAGTCCAGGTGCGAGGACGCGATGCGGCCCGCCTTCACGTGGTCTTCAATCACGTCCTTCGGGTAGCCCCGGCCGTAGAGCGGGTCCAGGAACCAGCGGTTGAAGCCGCCGTCGAAGTCGCGCGTGGCATCCGCGTCCTCCGGGCTGGGCGACGCGGGCTCGCCCGGCGTGAGGTTGAGGGTGATGCCCACCTCCGCGTTCTTCACGTTGGCGCGCAGCACCTTCACCGCGTTGCCGTGCGACACCATCAGCGTGTGCGCCGCAGCCAGCATCTTGGACCAGTCCTTGTGGCCCGGGGCGTGCTCGCCGTTGCCGTAGCCCAGGTAGCTGATGCACCAGGGCTCGTTGTGGGTGATCCACCGGTTCACGCGGTCGCCCAGGGCGCGGCTGATGACGTCCGCGTACTCCACGAAGGCGTCACCCGTGGCGCGCGCGGGCCAGCCGCCCTGGTCCTCCAGCACCTGCGGCAGGTCCCAGTGATAGAGCGTGACGAAGGGCTCGATGCCCGCGCCCAGGAGCGAGTCCACGAGGCGCGAGTAGAAGTCCACGCCCGCGGCGTTCACCCTGCCCCGGCCCTCCGGGAGGATGCGCGGCCACGCGATGGAGAAGCGGTAGGACTTCAGCCCCATCCAGCGCATCAGTTCGATGTCCTCCGGCCAGCGGCGGTAGTGCTCACAGGCCACCGAGCCGTCGGACTTGTCTTGGATCTTCCCCGGGGTGGCGGCGAAGCGGTCCCAGATGGACTCGCCACGGCCGTCCACGCGGGTGGCGCCCTCGATCTGATACGCGGAGGTGGCCACTCCCCAGAGGAAGTCAGGAGGAAACTGACGCATCGGCGGTAACTCCTTTCGGAACTTCAAGGTGGCAGCGGACGAGGTGATTCGCGGCCGGGAGGACGTCGGGAGGCGTGAGGGTGGAGCAGCGCGGCTCGGACACCGGGCAGCGCGGAGCGAAGGGACAGCCCACGAGCGGCGGCGGCTGCGTGGTGGGGCGCACCGGCAGCGCTGCCTGGAGGAAGTCGTCTCCATCCGGCACCGCGGACAAGAGCAGCTTCGTGTACGGGTGGCGCGGCTGGCGCAGCACTTCATCCGCCCTGCCCGCCTCCACCACCGTGCCCGCGTAGAGCACGAGGATGCGGTCGGCCAGGTGCCGCGCGCTCGCCAGGTCGTGGGTGATGAACAGGATGCCGATACCGCGCTCCTGCGTGAGGCCGCGGAGCAGTTGCAGCACGCCCTTGCGCGTGGACACGTCCAGCATGGACGTGGGCTCGTCCGCGATGATGACCTGCGGCTCCACCGCCAGGGCGCGCGCCACCGCCACGCGCTGGCGCTGGCCGCCGGACAGCTCATGCGGGTAGCGCTTCGCGAAGGCCTCCGCGGGCGTCAGGCCCACGGACTCCAGCAGCGACAGCACCCGCGTGCGCAGGCCCGACTTCGGCACCCGGCCGTGGCGCACGAGCGGCCGCTCCAGGTGGTACGCCACCGTGTGCACGGGGTTCAGGGACGCGAACGGATCCTGGAACACCATCTGCACCCGGCCGCGGTAGTCCAGCGACGCCTGCGCGCTGCCGTCCGCCAGCACGTCGCGACCGGCGAGCCGCAGCTGCCCCGCGTCCGGCATGTCCAACCGCGCCAGGAGCCGCGCCAGCGTTGACTTGCCGCTGCCGGACTCGCCCACCAGCGCGACGATCTCCCCCGGCTGGAGGGAGAAGGACACGCCCTTGAGGATGGGCTTGCGCTCGCGGGAGAAGAAGCCGCCGGCCAGGTAGCTGCGGGTGAGCCCTTCCGCCTCCAGGAGGGGCGCGCTCATCGGTGACCTCCGGGGATGGCGGCGACGCGCGTGGACGGCCGGGACACGGACAGCTCCGGCGCCTGCTGGACCGGCGGCGGCGCGGCGTCCTTCGCCGACAGGTGCGGGAACGAGGACAGCAGCAGCTGCGTGTACGGGTGGCGGGCCCCGGCGCGCAGGTTCGCGGACGTGTCCACCTCCACCAGCTTGCCGCCCTGGAGCACGCCCACGCGATCCGACAGCGCGAGCAGCAGCGGCAGGTCATGCGTGATGAAGAGCATGGCGAAGCCCAGCCGCTGCTTGAGCTCCACCATGCGCTGGAGCAGCTCCTTCTGCACCACGACGTCCAGCGCCGTGGTGGGCTCGTCCATGATGATCAGCCGGGGCTCCAGGGCCAGCGCCAGCGCGATACCCACGCGCTGCCGCATGCCGCCGGAGAGCTGGTGCGGCCACGCCGTCACCAGGTCTGGAGACAGGCCCACCATGCCCAGCAGCTCCCGAGCGCGAGCGTAGGACGTGGCGCGCGACACGCGGCCGTGCGCCGCGAGCGTGTCGTGGAACTGCTCGCCCAGCGTGAGCACCGGGTTGAGCGCGCTCATGGCGCTCTGGAACACCATGGACACCTGACGCCAGCGGAACGCGCGCAGGGCCGGGCCCTCCAGCGCGGTGACGTCCATGCCGTTGAAGAGGATGCGCCCCTGAGCGACGCGCGCGGAGGAAGGCAGGAGGCCCAGCAGCGCGGAGCCGATGGTGGACTTGCCGCTGCCGGACTCACCCGCCAGGCCGAACACCTCGCCCGGCGCCACGTCGAACGACACCGAGTCCACCACGCGGGAAGCGCCCTTCTCCGTCGCGTAGTCGATGCACAGGTCCTGAACGCGCAGGAGCACGCCCGGCACCGGCTTCTCCAGGTGCGCGCGCGGGGCGGTGCTCGCGGGCAGCGCCGCCGGCTTGTGCACGCGCAGCGCCGGGTTGGTCATCTCGTCGATGGCGGAGCTGACCAGCGTGAGCGCGAAGCCCACGAGCGCGATGCACAGGCCCGTGGGGACGAAGATCCACCAGGAGCGCGTGAGCAGCGCCGCGTCGTTGCTGGCCCAGTAGAGGTTGGTGCCCCACGTCACCGCGCTCACGTCGCCCAGGCCCAGGAACTCCAGGCCCACCTGCGCGCCCACGGCATAGAGCGTGTTTCCAATGAACGACGAGCCCAGCAGCGACGCCATGTTGGGCAACAGCTCCCGCGACACGATGCGCGAGTGGCTCTCCCCCGTCACCACCGCCGCGGACACGAAGTCGCGCCCGCGCAGCGCCAGCGACTCCGCGCGGAACACGCGCGCGTTCCAGGCCCACCCCGCCACGGTCAGCACCGCCACCATGCGCAGCGGGCCGGACGGCAGGTACGCGCCCAGCACGATGGCCAGCGGCATGCCGGGAATCACCAGGAACACGTTGGTGGTGAGCGACAGCACGTCGTCCACGCGGCGGCCCAGGTAACCGGAGGTGACGCCCACCAGCGCGCCCACCAGCGTGACGAGCGCGCCCACCGCGAAGCCCACCGCCAGCGTCTCGCGCGCGCCCACCACCGTCTGCGCGAGCACGTCCTGCCCCTGGCCGGTGGTGCCGAACCAGTGCGCCGCGTTGGGCGGCTGGTGCGGCCGGCCCACGAGCTCCGTGGGGTCCATCACGAAGAAGGGCCCCACCACCGCGAGCAGGAGGAAGAACAGGAGCAGAGCGCCGCCCACCGCCGCCTTCCGGTGGCGGGCGAGCCTTCGCAGGAAGTCACGCATGGGCGCGGGTCCTCGGATCCAACCAGAGGCAGATGAGGTCCACGGCGAAGTTCGCCGCGAGCACCGCCAGGGTGATGACCAGGAAGAGCCCCTGCATCAGCGGGTAGTCCTGGTTGCGCACCGCGAGGATGAGCAGGTAGCCCGTGCCCGGATAGGAGAAGACGATCTCCGTGAGCAGCGAGCCGGACAGCACGAACCCCACCGCCATGCCGAAGCTGGTGACGTTGGGCAGGAGCGCGTTGCGGGCCGCGTAGCGCAGCATCACCTGCCGGGGCGGCAGGCCGCGCGCGTGCGCCAGGCGGATGGAGTCCGTGCCCAGCGTGGCCACCATCGTGTTGCGCATGCCCAGCATCCACCCGCCCAGCGTGGCCACCACGATGGAGGATGCGGGCAGCACCGCGTGGCGGGCCACGTCCGCGGCGAACGCGAACGACAGCCCCGGCTCCATGTCGTGCCCGTACGCGTGGCGCAGCGGGAACCACCCCAGCACGAAGCCGAAGAGGTACAGCGCCAGCATGGCCAGCCAGAAGTACGGGAAGGCCCCCAGGAACGCGAGCGCCGGAGCCAGCCCCGAGTCCAGCCACCCGCCCCGGTTCCACGCGGCGAGCACGCCCAGGAACGACCCCACCACGAAGCTGATGATGACCGCCACGCCAGCCAGCCCCACCGTCCACATCAGGCCCGTGCCAATCACTTCCGACACGCGCGCGGGGAAGTAGGCATAGGACATGCCCAGGTCGCCCTGCACCAGGTGCTTCAGGTAGGTGAAGTACTGGGCGTAGAGCGGCGCGTCCGTGAAGCCGAAGGCGGCCCTCAGCGCGCCCATGGCCTCCGGCGCCACCTTGCCCTCGAAGCGCGCGAACATGGCCGCGGCCGGGTCGCCGGGGGCCAGGCGCGGAATCACAAAGTTGAGCGTGAGCGAGGCCCACGCGGCGATGAGGTAGAAGCCCATTCGCCGGAGGATGTAGCGGCCCATGGTCAGCGCTCCCTCGGGGACAGCTGCGTCAGCACCAGCAGGCTGTCGGGCTCCGCGTGCGGCGCGAGCCGCGCGTAGGGGTTCTGCTCGGTGGGGAAGCCCGTGAAGCGCGAGGAGTTGGACTCGCCCCAGGACGGGTTGGGGAACAGCGGGATAGCGGGCGCGGTGGCGGAGAAGCGCTGCTGCACCTGGGACATCAGCGCGTGCTGCTCCTCCGGCGTGCCGGCGCGCTCGAAGCGCACGAGCAGCTCATCCGCCTGCGCGTCGCCCATGCGGTGCCAGTTGGCCGCGGCCACCTCGCCCACCGGCCGCACCGTGCGCGGTGACAACAGCCACTTGTAGAAGTTGTACGGCGTGGGGCCGTCCAGCGACCAGGAGATGGCCAACTGGAACTCGCCCTTCTGCAGGCGCGTGAACCAGGTGCCGAACTCGTACGTCTTGAGCGTCACGCCGATGCCCAGCTTGCGCAGGTCGCGGCCCACCACCTGCCCCGCCCGCACCCAGTCCGACCACCCGCTCACGACCTCCAGATCCAACGCGAAGGGCTGCCCGTTCTTCAGGCGCCGCAGGCCATCCGCGCCGCGCGTGAGGCCCGCGTCGTCCAGCAGCTTGTTGGCCGCGTCCAGGTCGTAGTGCGTCCACGCGTCCTTCGCGACCTCCGCGTCCTTCCAGCCGGTGTACGCGTCGTTGAGGGCGGTGGCGTCCGCGGGGCGGGTGTAGCCATACATGGCCACCTCCACCAGCCGGTCGCGGTCCAGCGCCATGCTCAGCGCCTTGCGCACTCGCACGTCGTCCAGCGGCGCGCGCGTGGTGTTGGGATAGAGGAAGACGGTGCTGCCGTAGAGCGGGAACCAGCGCGCGTGGTGCGCGGGATCCCGCGACACGAAGGTGCGGTCCACAGCCGGCACGAAGTTGCCCGCCCAGTCCACCTCCCCCTCCACGAGCGCCATGTTGGCCTGATCGTTGGTGGGGAACGCGAGGAAGCGCAGCGCGGACACCGCGGGCTTGCCGGGCTGCCAGTAGTGCGGGTTCCTGCCCAGTTCGTAGACCTGGTTGCGGAACAGCGTCACCTGGGTGAAGGGCCCGGTGGCCACCGGCTCCGGGTTGGTGAACGTCACCGGGTCCGCGACGTCCTTCCAGACGTGCTGGGGCACGATGATCTGATGCGCCAGGTCGCTGAAGCCCGGCAGGTACACGCGCGAGAAGCTGAAGGCGACGGTGCCCTGGGCTTCCGCCTTCACGTCCGTGAGGAAGCGCCACACGCCGCCCGCGTCCAGCGCCGGGTGCTGCTTGAGCAGGCCGAAGGTGAAGACGACGTCGTCCGCGGTGAAGGGCTTGCCGTCGGACCAGCGGACGCCGTCGCGCACGTGGAAGCGCAGCGTGAGCTGGTCCTCCGACCACGCGTGGCCGGTGGCGAGCCACGGCACCCACTTGCCCTGCGCGGAGCTGAAGATCTCCATGCACTCGTACACGCCCGCCCGGGTGGGCCAGCGCGCACCGGCGCCCGCGAACAGCGGGTTGAAGTTGCGCACCCACGCGCTCTGCTGCTCCACGGAGACGAAGAGCACGCCCGGCGGCCGGGGGCGCGGCTCGGACGAGCACGCCACCAGCAGCGCCAGCGGCAGGAGCGCGCGGGCGAACCTCACTGCGCGGCCCTTTCGTAGACGCGCACGTAGTCCACCTTCATCGTCTGAGGGAACACCGTCTTGGCGTCCGGCGGCCCCACGAACGAGCCGCCCACCGCGACGTTCAGGATGATGAAGTGCGGATGGTCGTAGACCCACTTCCGGCCGGCGGGCAGGCTCTTTGGCGTCACCTCGAAGAACACGGTGTCGTCCACGATGAAGCGCAAGAGCTCCGGCTCCCACTCCACCGCGTAGATGTGGAAGTCCTCGGCGAGCGGCGGCCCGGAGACGGCGTGCTGGCGGCCGATGTTCGAGCCACCGGAGTAGCCCGGCCCGTGCACCGCGCTGCTGACGACAGAGGGGATCTGCCCCTTGTGCTCCATGATGTCGATCTCGCCGCAGGCCGGCCAACCGACGGAGTCCACGTCCGCGCCCAACAGCCAGAACGCCGGCCAGATGCCCCGGCCCGTGGGCAGCTTGATGCGCGCCTCCACGCGGCCGTAGGCCTTGGCGTAGCGGTTCTTCGTCGTCAGGCGCGCGGACGTGTAGTCGTTGTTGCCGTAGCGCTCACGGCGCGCGGTGATGGCCAGGTGGCCCTCGCCGTCCAGCGACGCGTTCTCCGCCCGATGGGTGTTGTATTCGTACTGGCCGTTGCCCCACCCGTCC
>NZ_RAWC01000128.1:0-25384 GCF_003611685.1 Corallococcus sp. CA049B
AATGTCGGAGGGGTCACACCCGTTCCCATCCCGAACACGGAAGTTAAGCCCTCCAGAGCCGATGGTACTCCGCGGGAAACCGCGTGGGAGAGTAGGTCGCTGCCGGATTCTTTTTGAAAGCCCCTGGCGCCGCAAGGCGCCAGGGGCTTTGTCTTTGCGGGCTTGCGTCGCGGGCCGCCGCACCTGGCTTGAGCGTTGCGACACGCTCGCCGGGGTTCATGGTGCCTGGGAAGCGCGGAGCGATTTCGCCCGGCGTGTGGCGGGCCTGCGCTCGCGGTAGGCGCCGCTGGGGCGACGCGGGAAGCCGGGTGGGTCAGTTTTGGGGCAAGGGGACGCCAAGCTCTCGGATTCGTTGGGGAATCGCGTCGTCGTGGATGTTTGACCGCAGTTCCCACTGGATCTAGAGTCGCTGCTCCCCCCGGTTTGCGCACCGCCTGCCGCGGTCCGTACTCGCCGGCGCCGGGCAGCCCCGCGAGATGAAGAAGCCGACCTTCTTTGGGAAGTACCTGCTCCTCGAGCGCGTCAACGTCGGCGGTATGGCCGAGGTCTTCATCGCGAAGGCTTTTGGCGTCGAAGGCTTCGAGCGCATTCTGGCCATCAAGAAGATCCTTCCGACGATGGCGGAGGATGACGAGTTCATCACGATGTTCATCGACGAGGCGCGGATCAGCGTTCAGCTGAACCACGCCAACATCGTGCACATCCACGAGCTCGGGAAGCACGAGGACACGTACTTCATCGCCATGGAGTACGTGGCGGGCCGTGACGTCCGCACGCTCCTGGAACGCTATCGTCGCCGCAAGGAGATCATGCCCACCGCACAGGCGGTGTTCATCGTCTCCAAGATGTGTGAGGGCCTGGACTACGCGCACCGCAAGAAGGACGCGCGCGGCCAGGACCTGCACATCATCCACCGCGACGTGTCTCCGCAGAACATCCTCGTCTCGTACGAAGGCGAGGTGAAGATCATCGACTTTGGCATCGCCAAGGCCGCCAACCGTTCGCAGAAGACGCAGGCCGGCATCCTCAAGGGGAAGTTCGGCTACATGAGCCCGGAGCAGGTCCGGGGCATGCCCATCGACCGGCGCAGCGACATCTTCGCGGTCGGCGTGCTGCTCTACGAGATGCTCACGGGCGAGAAGCTCTTCGTGGGCGAGTCCGACTTCTCCACGCTGGAGAAGGTGCGCAACGCGGACATCCCGCTGCCGCGCGAGTTCAACCCGAACATCTCCGCGGGGCTGGAGAAGGTCGTCCTCAAGGCGCTCGCGCGCGAGCCCGAGGACCGCTACCAGTGGGCTTCGGACCTCCAGGAGGACCTGATGCGCTTCCTCCTCGCGGGGGACGCCATCTACTCGTCGAAGCACCTGTCCGGTTTCATGAAGGAGGCCTTCGCCGAGGACATGCTCCGCGAGGCGGAGAAGATGGAGCGCTACGCCTCCGTCGAGCGCCCGGACCAGATCGAGCACTCGGGTGTGACGCTGCCTCCTCCGGCGGCAGCGCCCCCCCGTGCGACCGCGCAAAAGAGGTCGCCGGCTCCGTCGGCCACCGGTTCTCCCGTGGGCCGCGCCTCCACTGCGCCCGCACAGCCCGCGCCTGGCTACATCCCTCCTCCCAGCGCTGAAGAGCTGGCGGAGATGGACGGCGCCGCGGACAAGACGCAAATCGTCGACTCCACGCACACGTTCCGCGCCCCGGAGACGCGGATCGCGGACAGCAGCGTCGTCGTGGACGACAGCATCACCGGCCGCTCGGAGAATCCCATCGACCGGGCCGGGCACCACACGAGCGCCTCTCCCTACGCTCAGGACGAAGGAAGAGGCGGCAAGGGCAAGAGCGGCCCCAAGTCCCAGGTCATCATCGGGGACGAGGGCGGAGAGGCCTATGCGGGCGCGACCATGATTGGTCCTGCTCCGACGGCGCCGCCTTCGCGCTCCCGCGGTGGCTCGGCGGCCCCGGTGCTGGATCCCGAGGAAGAGGAGACCACGGGCAACATCACCCTCCCGGTGGGCTCCCGCCACAATGGCCTGCGCGCCCAGGCGGCCGAGGACGACCCGGAAGGCGCCTACGACGACCAGGGCGACGAGTTCGAGGGCGACGGCCAGGAAGACTACGGAGACGAAGGGCAGGACGCAGAGGAGCCGCCCTACGACGACGAGGCCGACGGTCCGGCCACCATCCCCCAGAAGGCTTCCAAGATGGCGAAGCCGGCCGCGGCCGCCAAGGTCGAGAAGGCCAAGGCGCCCGCTGGACCGAAGAAGCCTCTGCCCAAGCCCGCCATCATCGGCATGGCCGCGGGCGCGGCCCTGCTCCTCCTTGTCGCGGTGATCTTCGTGGTCCGTGGTTCGTCCACGGGCTCCGTGAACTTCGTCGCGCCGGTGGGCGCCACCGTCCTCGTGGACGGTGAGCCCGTGAACGCCAACCAGGTCATCGAGCTGTCCGCGGGCATCCACAGCGTGACCGCCTCGGCGCCGGGCTATCAGCCCGTGACGCAGCAGATCGAGGTCACCGCGGGTCAGGCGGCGGCCCCCATCCTCCTCAGCCTGAGGTCGGATTCGCCGACTCCGAAGCCTCAGGAACCCAAGCCCCCGGAGCCTCCGCCCACGGCGCCGCCGGTGGTGGTGGACAACACGCCTCCGCCCACGACGCCGGAGACGCCCCCGGAGAAGCCCGTCGAGCCTCCCGCTCCGACGACGTTCACCGCCCTGTTCGAAGGACAGGAGGGCGCGGAGATCTCCGTCGACGGCAAGTCCCTGGGCAAGCTGCCCGGCGCGAAGCTCGGCGACCTGGAGATGGGCAAGAAGTACACGTTCACGGCGAAGCGCTCGGGCTTCAAGCCGTTCTCTGGCGACTTCACGTCCAATGGAAACACCGAGGTTCGCGTCGCCGTGGACATGGTGGAAGAAGCGCCGCCGCCCGAGCCGAAGCCGAAGCCCCCGCCTCCGGAGCCGAAGCCGAAGCCCGTGGTCGCGACCCCGAAGCCTCCTCCGGAGCCCAAGCCGAAGCCCGCCGCTGCCGCGCTGGGCAAGTTCGCATGCAGCACTTCGCCGGCGGGCGCTCAAATCTGGGTGGATGGAAAGAACACGGGTCGCGTGAGCCCCGTGCCGCTGGGCAATCCGCTGCAACTGCCGGTGGGCAAGCGGAAGGTCGTCTTCAAGCTCAACGGCAAGTCGACCAAGCCCCAGGTCGTGGTCATCGATACGGAGAACGTGGCCAAGCTCATCAACGTCCCGGTGAATTGAACGGACGCACTGCGCCATGGGGCATCTTGTGCCCCTGGCGATTGTTGAGCAGGGATGTCAGGGGGCAGGCTATGACGCCTCGCCCACGACGCTCCTTACGTTGAGGTGATGTGTTCATGAGCATGACGTCCACTCGAGGCAAGCCCGACGCTGGCCCCGCGCAGCAGCCTTTCACCTATCCCCTCCGCCAGGAGTTCGTGGAGCCCGACTGGCGGCGCATCCCGGGCTACAAGGATGTCACCGCGGCGGAGTGGGAGAGCTCGGTGTGGCAGCGCAAGCACACCGTGAAGAACCTGCGCGAGCTGCGGGCGACGCTCGGGGCGCTGCTGCCGGACGACCTGGCCGCGAGCATGGAGCTGGACCAGAAGGAGCGGGCGACGATGTCCATCCTCGTCCCGCCCCAGATGCTCAACACCATGGACCTGGCGGACCTGTGGAACGACCCGGTCCGCAAGTACATGTTGCCGGCGCTCGCCGACCGCCGCACGGACTGGCCCAACCACCCGCGCGCCAGCCGTGACAGCCTCCACGAGGCGGACATGTGGGTCGTCGAGGGCCTGACGCACCGCTATCCGACGAAGGTGCTGGCGGAGATGCTGCCCACGTGCCCGCAGTACTGCGGCCACTGCACGCGCATGGACCTGGTGGGCAACGACGTCCCGCAGGTGTCCAAGCACAAGTTCGCGACGGGGCAGAAGGAGCGCTACGAGCAGATGCTGGACTACCTGCGCCGCACGCCCACCGTGCGCGACGTGGTGGTGTCCGGCGGCGACATCGCGAACCTGCCCATCCAGGCGCTGGAGCCGTTCGTCAGCGCGCTGATGGACATCCCGAACATCCGCGACATCCGCCTGGCGTCCAAGGGGCTCATGGCGCTGCCGCAGCACTTCCTCCAGGACAGCGTCCTGGCCGGTCTGGACCGCCTGGCGAAGAAGGCCGTGGAGCGCGGCGTGGACCTGGCGCTGCACACGCACGTGAACCACGCGCAGCAGCTCACGCCGCTCGTGGGCAAGGCGGTGCGCAAGCTGCTGGACATGGGCTTCCGCGACGTGCGTAACCAGGGCGTGCTCCTGCGTGGCGTGAACGACAGCCCGAAGGCGCTCTTGGACCTGTGCTTCACGCTGCTCGACCACGCGAAGATCCTGCCGTACTACTTCTACATGTGCGACATGATCCCCAACAGCGAGCACTGGCGGCTGTCGGTGGCGCAGGCACAGAAGCTCCAGCACGACATCATGGGCTACATGCCGGGCTTCGCCACGCCGCGCATCGTCTGTGACGTGCCGTTCGTGGGGAAGCGGTGGATCCACCAGGTGGCGGAGTATGACCGCGAGCGCGGCATCTCCTACTGGACCAAGAACTACCGCACGAGCGTGGAAGCGAACGACGCCGACGCACTTGATCGCAAGTACGAGTACTTCGATCCCATCGACACGCTGCCGGAGTCCGGCCAGGCGTGGTGGCGGGATCAGCCCAAGGCGGCGTGATGGATTCCTCCGTGGGCGCCGTGGCGCCCCAGTTGTCTCCCCGTCCCTCGCTCAGTGCCGAGGGGCGGGCCCGGTTGTTTCCCTCCGCGACCGACGCGGAGTGGACGGACTGGCGCTGGCAGCAGCGTCACTCGGTGCGAAACCTGGAGCAGCTGGAGCGCTACGTGCGCCTGACCCCGGAGGAGCGCGCCGGGGTGCAGGAGACGTCCTCGCTGTTCCGGATGGGCATCAGCCCCTACTACCTGTCCCTCATCGACCCGGAGCACGCGCTGTGTCCGGTGCGCATGCAGTCCATTCCGGTGCGCGCGGAGGCCCGGGTGCGGCCCGGGGAACTGGAGGATCCGCTCGGCGAGGACAAGACGCGCCCGGAGGAGTGCATCGTCCACAAGTATCCGGACCGGGTGCTGTTCCTGGCCCTGGATACGTGCTCGGTCTACTGCCGCCACTGCACGCGGCGGCGCATCACCAAGGGCGGTGAGGCGGAGCTCACCAAGGACCAGATGCGCCGGGGCATCGACTACGTGCGCAACCACCCCGAGGTGCGCGACGTGCTCATCTCCGGCGGAGACCCGTTCCTCCTGAGCGAGGAGCGGCTGGAGTCGCTGCTCGCGCCGCTGAGCGAGATTCCGCACGTGGAGATGATCCGCATCGGGACGCGGGTGCCGGTGGTGCTGCCCATGCGCGTCACGGACTCGCTGGCGCGCCTGCTGCGCCGCTACGCGCCCGTCTACGTCATCACCCACTTCAACCACCCGAAGGAAGTGACGCCGGAAGCGCGTGAGGCGTGCGAGCGGCTGGTGGACCATGGCGTGCCGGTGGAGAACCAGGCCGTCCTGATGCGGCAGCTCAACTCGGATGCGCGCATCATCAAGGAGCTGTCGCACGTGCTCCTGCGCGGCCGCGTGCGCCCGTACTACCTGCACCAGATGGACGTCGCGGAAGGGTGCGAGCACCTGCGCACGCCCATCGCCAAGGGGCTGGAGATCCTCCAGCAGCTTCGCGGACACACCAGCGGGCTCGCGGTGCCGCACCTCGCGGTGGACCTGCCGGGTGGGGGCGGGAAGGTCACCCTCCAGCCCGACTACGTCATCGAGCGCGGCGAGCGCGAGACGCTGTTCCGCAACTACAAGGGGCAGACGTACGCGTACCCGGAGCCGGAGCAGACCGACTGCTCCTGCCCGTACGATGAGGTGTGGCAGGCGCGGTCGCGGGAGCTGGGCTTCCGAGGCCGCTGACAAACCCAGGAGGATGCCGGGCTCCGCGGGAGGCTACCTGCGGCGCCTGGAGGCCTTCCGGCTCATGCCCTTCGCCGTGCCGGCGGTGTTGCCAATCTCCACGGTCGGCGCACCCGCCGTGCTGTCCAGGCTGCCGTCGACGTCGACGGAGGGCTCCGCGCCGTCCGCGGACTCCAGCTCCACGGGGTCCGAGTCGCTGAAGCCCTGCTGGATGTGGACCTCGCCGTCGCCCTTGCGCTTCTTCGCCTCGGCTTCCTTCTCGGCCTTGGCCTTGTCCTCGAGCCGCTTGGCCTCATTGGCGACGCGCTGGTTGTCCTCGGGCGTCATCCGGGCCGTGAAGGTGGCGAACTCCTTCGCGGAGACGCCGTGCTTCTCCATGACCTTGGCGCCTTCCTTCTGCTGGGCGCGGATGGACTGGCCGCGCTCGGCGTTGCTCATCTCCGACGGCTTGCGGTTGCCGAACTCCTCGTTGACCTTCGCCTGGGCCGCGGCCTCATCGCGCTGGATGGCCGCCACCTTCTCCGGCGTCAGGCCTTCCTCCTCCGCGAGGGCAGGGGTCGCCAGGACGAGCGACGAGGCAGCGAGCATCAACGAGAGGCGGGTGGTCATGGGGAGGCTCCTCAATCCGGCCCATCATAGGCACGGAGTCGGAGCCAGCGCATGGCCGCTTCTTCAGCGCGACTGACACCGCGTGCAGCCATCGTTCGCGCCCGCGCACTGCTCGCGGGCCCTGGCGCAGCGCGGCGGGAGGTCGTCCCGTTCCGTCTGCTGCTCCACGAGGCCGCAGAGCTGCTCCGCCGTGGCGCACGTCCGCGTGGAGACGTCGCACTGCTCGGCGCAGGTCAGGTCGTCACCCTGCTCGCGGGCGCGGAGCTCGTCGAGGCGGGCCTCGATGCCGTCGATGGCCGCGTCGTCGTCTCCGGCCACCCGGGTGTCCACGTGCTTCGCGCAGCCTGCCAGCGCGATTGCCGCGGTGAGGAGGGCCAGCCATGACCGGGTCGCTCTCATGGTCCTACCCATATGCGCCCGCTCGTGGCCGCGTCCAGTCAGCGGCGTTCGGGGGAGCGCATGCGGCGCTCGGGGCGGGGCTCCGGTTCAGGAGGGCGGCTCCAGTAGAGCCAGGCCGTCAGGGCCAGGAGCGCGGCCACGGCCAGCCTCCGCAGCCATTCCTCCCGCGCCCGTCCGGGTGAGTCCGCGTCGGCCTGGGCGGCCTTGTCCAGCGCGGCTTCCACTTCGGGCCCCAGCGCATGCACCCGCCGGCACAGCCAGGCCACGGGCGCGAGCGGCACCGGCACGGGCGCGGTGTCCTTCTCCACGGCCATGGCCAGCATCCGCTCCCAGGCGGTGGCCTCCTCCGGGCTCTCCGGGGGCCTCGCGGGCTGGCCCAGTTGATGGGCCAGGGCCACCGCTGAACGCAGCAGCAGCACGGAGAAGGCGTCGCCCGAAATCCCGTACCAGGTCGCGCACTCCCCCTGGGGGCGGCGCTCCACGATCCGGCGGACCAGCACGGCGGCCGTGCGGGGCTCCAGCGCGCGGAGGGCCTCGGAGAGGGCCTCGGGGGACAGGCGGGCGACGTCGGGGACGGAGGCGGTCACGGGGCTCCATTCTGCGGCATCCGCCTGGGGTTTTCGCGGGCTCCTACCAGGGACATGTCCTGGCTTCCGGCCGATTTCTTGAGGCGGATCGCTCCGCCCCTAGACTGTTGGACCATGTTGCAACGTGTGGCACTGCTGCTGCTCCTGCTCGCGTCGTCGCGGGCGTTCGCCGTGGAGACGATGCGCATTGCCATGGACGACCCCGGCGACGAGGTCCGCGTGAGCGGCCGGGGCCTGGGCTTCGGCCCCGACGCCGAGGACGCATCCTTCGTCGCCGTCACCGCGGGACAGGCCACCGTGCGCCGCCGCAACGGCAAGCTGGAGGTCAACGGCGCTCCCTTCATCGGGGACGCCATCCGCTTCCGAGGTGGCCTGGAGGCCACCGACGCGGGCGGCCCCGGCAACGAACCCCTGAAGGCGGGCAGCGCGCAGGTACGCGGCGACGTCGTGGTGCGCCTGTTCAAGAACAGCCTCCAGCTCATCAACGTCATTCCCCTGGAGGACTACCTCGCGGCGGTGCTCGGCAGCGAGATGCCCGTGTCCTTCCCCCTGGAGGCCCTCAAGGCCCAGGCCGTGGCCGCGCGGACGTACGCGCTGCAGAAGAAGCTGGATGCGTATGGCGCCGCCTTCCACATGGGCAGCAGCGTGCTCCACCAGGTGTACGGCGGCGTGAACCGCGAGGACGCCAAGACGCGCGCCGCCGTGGAGGCCACCCGCGGGGAGGTGCTCACGTACGACCTGGCCCCCATCGAGGCGTACTTCCATGCCTCCTGCGGCGGGCGCACCGAGTCCGGGCAGGACGCCCTCCAGCGGAACCTGCCGTACCTGCAGCCCGTTGACTGCCCCTGCGGCAAGCTGCCCGCCAGCCGCTGGTCCGCGACCCTCTCCGAGGCGGAGCTGCGCGGCGCGCTGAAGGCCCCGCCGGGCGGCATGCGCGTCACCGGCCGCACGCCCACGCACCGGGTGACCCGCGTGACGCTGGCGGAGGGCACCGTGGTGGACGGCGTGCAGTTCCGCCGCAAGCTGGGCTACACGCGCCTCAAGAGCCTGGACTTCGACGTGGAAGCCTCCGGCAAGAACTACGTGTTCACCGGACGTGGCTTCGGCCACGGGGCGGGGCTGTGCCAGTGGGGCGCCAAGGCCCTCGCCGACCAGGGCAAGGCGTACCGGGAAATCCTCTCCCACTACTACCCGGGCGCAGAGTTCCAGCAGCTCTACTGAGGCCCTCGCCGGTTCCGTGAGGGCGCGGGGGCTGCTACAAGCGCCAACCCCGTGTCGTCCCTCCTCTCCGACTACGATTTCGAGCTCCCCGAGGCGCAGATCGCCCAGGCCCCGCTGCCCAACCGGGACGCGTCGCGCCTGATGGTCGTCAGCCGCGCCACCGGCGCCTGGAGCCACCAGCACTTCACCGACCTCGCGGACCTGCTGCGCGAGGGCGACCTGCTCGTCCTCAACGACGCGCGCGTCATCCCCGCGCGCCTGCTGGGCCAGAAGAGCGGCACCGGCGGCCGGGTGGAGCTGCTGGTCGTCCGCCCCGCCGCCACCGCCACGCTCACCTCCGCGGCGCTCGGGGGCGCGCCTGAGTCGCTCGAGTGGGTCTGCCTGGGGCAGGCGTCCAAGGGGCTCAAGCCCGGCCAGTCCGTCACCTTCGCCGGGGGCCTGTCCGCCGAAATCCTGGAGGCCCTGGGGGGAGGGGAGTACCGGGTGCGCTTCCACGCGGCGCCGGGCGCCTCGCTCGCCAGCCTCCTGGACGCTGCGGGCCGGCTGCCCCTGCCTCCGTACATCACCCGCGAGCCCGAGGCCGCGGACGCCGAGCGCTACCAGACCGTGTACGCGCGCGCGTCCGGCGCCGTGGCCGCGCCCACCGCCGGCCTGCACTTCACGCAAGAGGTCTTCGCGAAGCTCGCGGCGAAGGGCGTGCGGCGCGCGGAGGTGACGCTCGACGTGGGGCCCGGCACCTTCCTCCCCGTGCGCGAGGAGGTGCTGGACAAGCACCACATGCACCCGGAGCGCTTCACCGTGCCCCAGGCCACCGCGGACGCCGTGAACGCCGCGAAGGCGGAAGGCCGCCGCGTGGTCGCCGTGGGCACCACCGTGGTGCGCACGCTGGAGTCCGCCACCGACCCGGACACGGGCAGGCTGCGCAGTGGCCCGGGCGAGACGGCGATGTTCATCCGGCCCGGCTATGTCTTCCGCCAGGTGGACGTGCTCCTCACGAACTTCCACCTGCCGCGCTCCACGCTGGTGATGCTGGTGAGCGCGCTCCTGGGCCGCGAGCGCACGCTCGCCGCGTACCAGGAGGCCGTGCGCGCGGGCTACCGGTTCTTCAGTTACGGCGATGCCATGTTGGTGAAGGAGTGAGTGCCGTGGTCGACGAGCAGGGCAGGGAAAAGGGCGAGAAGGGCGATACCCGCGTGCCCCCGGGGCTGGTGCGCTTCGAGCTGTTGCACGAGGACCAGAGCGGCACCAAGGCGCGCCGCGGCCGGCTGAACACGCCGCATGGCCCCATCGAGACGCCCATCTTCATGCCCGTGGGCACCGTGGGCAGCGTCAAGGGCGTGGGCCCGGACGACCTGAAGACCCTGGACGCGCAGATCATCCTGGGCAACACCTACCACCTGATGCTGCGCCCCACGGACGCGCTCGTCGGGGAGATGGGCGGCCTGCACCGCTTCATCTCGTGGGACCGGCCCATGCTCACCGACAGCGGCGGCTTCCAGGTGTTCAGCCTGTCGGAGAAGCGCAAGATTACGGAGGAGGGCGCCGCCTTCCAGTCGCACCTGGACGGCTCGCGGCACTTCCTGTCGCCGGAGCGCTCCATCGAAATCCAGGAGACGCTGGGCGCGGACGTCATCATGGCGTTCGACGAGTGCCCTCCGTCCACCGAGGACCGGGCCTACCTGGAGAAGTCCCTGGCGCGCACCACGCGCTGGCTGCACCGGTGCGTGAAGGCGTGGGGCCGCGAGCGCTCGTCGCTGTTCGGCATCGTACAGGGCGGCCTCCATGACGACCTGCGCAAGCGCCACGCGGAGGAGATCTGCTCCGTGGACCTGCCCGGCTACGCGCTGGGGGGCTACTCCGTGGGCGAGGCGCCGGAAGCCATGCACGCGGGCGTGGCCTACTCGGCGCCGCTCCTGCCCCGGGACAAGCCGCGCTACCTGATGGGCGTGGGCACGCCGCTGGACCTGGTGACGTGCGTGGAGCAGGGCGTGGACATGTTCGACTGCGTGCTGCCGACACGGTGCGCCCGCAACGGCCTGCTCTTCACCTCGGAGGGCAAGCTGGTCATCCGCAACGCAGCCTACGCCAAGGACCCCCGCCCGGTGGACCCGGCGTGCTCCTGCTACACCTGCCGCACGTTCAGCCGGTCCTACCTGCGGCACCTGTTCGCGGCGGGAGAAATCCTGGCGATGCGGCTCAACACGCTGCACAACCTCCACTACTTCCTGGACCTGATGGCCCAGGTGCGCCGCGCCATCGCCGAGGACCGCTTCGCCGCGTTCGCTCGCGACTTCCGGGCCAAGGCCGTGGCGCAGGAGGCCGAACGCAAAGGCGGCCGGTGAGCGGGCAACGGGATTGCCGCGCTTCCGGCGTTCACTTGCTCACATGGGGCGCCCTTGCTAAGAGGCCACCCTTTCGGATGTTTTGACCCCACCCGTACGCCGGGTCGGGGCCTTTCCGAGTCCTTCCTCCCAAAACGACGAGGCAGTACGTGGCTGACAGTTTCCTGATTCTCGCGCAGGCCGGGGCTGGCGGTTCCCCCCTGGGGACCTTCGGCTTCCTCGCCGTGCTGGTGGCCATCATGTACTTCGTGATGATCCGCCCCCAGCAGAAGCAGCTCAAGGAGCACCGCAACCTGCTTGCGGGGCTGAAGAAGGGCGATGACGTCGTGACGTCCGGCGGCATCCTCGGACGCATCCACCAGGTGGACGACTCCACCGTGACGCTGGAGATCGCCAGCGGGGTGCGCGTGCGCGTGCTCAAGACGGCCGTCAGTGCGAAGGGCACCATTCCGGCGGCGGGCGCCCCGTCGGCTGCCCCCGCTGAGAAGAAGGAGGAGAAGTAATGGACCGCGGCTGGTGGTGGAAGTTCGGAATGATCGTCGCGGTGACGCTGGGGACGATCTGGTTCCTCGTCCCGACGTACTACTCGCTGGTGGTCCTGGACCGCAACGAGCGCAACAACATCGCCGTGCTGGAGCAGCGGCTGCCCGCGTGGGCGCCCCCCGCGAAGTACCGCCTCAACCTGGGGCTGGACCTGCAGGGCGGCATCCACATGGTGATGCGGGTGGACACCAAGACGGCCCTGCAGAAGCGCACCGAGCGCCGCGGGACGCAGATCGCCACCTACATCAACGACAAGAAGCTGGGCGAGGTGACGGCGGAGACGGATCCGGAGCGGCTGCAGCTGACGCTGACCGCGAAGGACCCGGCGACCATGGACGCCATCCAGAAGGAGGTGCTCGCCACCTTCACCGACTTCACCGTGGAGTCCCGCAACGGCGGCACGCTGGTGCTCAAGCCGGACGAGGGCCAGGTGAACCGCTTCCGCGACGAGGCCGTGGACCAGGCGATGCTCGTCATCCGCCGCCGCATCGACAAGTGGGGCGTGGCGGAAGTGGACGTGCGCAAGCTGGGCACGGACTCCATCCAGATTTCGCTGCCCGGCCGCAGCAACCCGGAGCAGGCCAAGGAGCTGGTGGGCACCACCGCGCAGCTGGAGTTCCGGATGGTGGACGACACCAACCCCCAGGTGTTCGCGCAGATGTACGAGCAGCACCCGCCCCCGGCTGAGAGCAAGATCACCCTGGTGGATGAAGAGGGCTTCCCGCAGCTGTCCTCGCCCAACCGCGAGGCCCTGCTGGCGTACGCGAAGGACAAGACGCCGGAGGGCCGCGACGTCGTCACCGAGTGCGTGGCGAACCCGGTGAAGAAGAACGACTGCATCGCGTACCGCAGCTACCTCTTGGACAAGAACGTTCCGCTCACGGGTGAGAGCCTGGCGGGCGCGGACGCGTCCGTCAGCCAGATGAACGAGCCGGAGGTGAACATCGCCTTCGACCCGGCCGGCTCGCGCGAGTTCGAGAAGCTGACCGAGGCCGCCGTGGGCCGCCGGATGGCCATCGTGCTGGACGACAACGTGCACACCGCGCCGCGCATCAACGAGAAGATCGGCGGAGGCCGCGCGCGCATCACCATGGGCCGCGCCAGCGGGCGCAGCTTCGAGGAGTGGCTGGGCGAGGCGCAGACGCTGGCGCTGGTGCTCAAGGCGGGCGCGCTGCCCGCGCCGGTGACGGTGGGCGAGATCCGTCAGGTGGGCGCGTCGCTGGGTGACGAGCTCATCAAGAAGGGCAGCCTGGCCGCGCTGGTGGGCCTGGCGCTCGTCATCGTCTTCATGGCGGTGTACTACCGCAAGTCCGGGCTCATCGCGGACGTAGCGCTCCTGCTCAACGGCCTGCTCATCCTGGCGGGGCTGGCGTTCTTCAACGCCACGCTGACCCTGCCGGGCATCGCGGGCTTCGTGCTCACGCTGGGCATCGCGGTGGACGCGAACGTGCTCATCAACGAGCGCATCCGCGAGGAGCTGTCCCACGGCAAGTCCGCGCGCACGGCGGTGGACCAGGGCTATGACCGCGCCTTCTGGACCATCTTCGACGCGCACGTGACGACGCTCATCGCGGGCTTCATCCTGTTCTTCACGGGGACGGGGCCGATCCGCGGCTTCGCCACCACGCTCATCGTGGGCCTGCTGGCGTCGCTGTTCACGTCCATCGTCGTGACGCGTGTCATCACGACCTACTTCGTCCACGGCCGCAACGCGCAGTCGGTGTCCGTCTAACGGGCCTCCAGCGCCTTCGGGAAATCCGCCATGCAGATTCTCAAGCACAAGACGCACATCGACTTCATTGGAAAGCGCAAGCCGGCGCTCTTCATCTCCACGATCGTCAACCTGGCCATCATCGTCGGCATCGCCGCGGTGGGGTTCAACTTCGGCGTGGACTTCGCCGGCGGCACGGTGGTGGAGCTGAAGTACAACACGCCCACCACCGCCGCGCAGGTCCGTGAGAAGGCCCAGGCTGGCGGTCTGCACGACGTCAGCGTGCAGGGCATCGGCTCGGCGGACGAGAACTCCTTCCTCTTGCGCATGGGCGGCGTCACGCAGCTCACGGAGGAGAACGCCGAGCGCGCGAAGACGGCCCTCCAGGGGCTGGGCGAGGTGCGCAATGTCTACGCCGACATGGCCAACGGCATCGTGAACTTCCGCTCCGCGCAGCCCCTGTCCGGCGAGGCGGTGAAGAAGGCCGTGCAGGATGGGGCGGGCATCGGCGTGCAGGAGGTTCGTGACCTGGGCGCGAACCAGGGCGGCACCGGCTATGACTACCAGGTCGTGGCGAGCGGCATGGCCGACAAGGTGTACTCGGCGCTGAGCGCCGGGATGGACAAGCCCGACTTCGAGCAGCGCCGCGTGGACTACGTGGGTCCGCAGGTGGGCAAGCAGCTGCGCAACCGCGGCATCATGGCGCTGGTGTACTCGATGGTCGCCATCCTCATCTACGTGGCGTTCCGCTTCGACTTCAAGTTCGGCCCGGGCGCGCTGCTCGCCATGCTCCACGACGTCATCATGGCGGCGGGCTACTACCTGGTGAGCCAGCGCGAGTTCAACCTCACGTCCATCGCCGCGCTGTTGACCGTGGTGGGCTACTCGGTGAACGACACCATCGTCATCTACGACCGCATCCGTGAGGACATGGCGAAGTACAAGGGCAAGCCGCTGCCGGAGATCATCAACATCGCCGTCAACGACACGCTGGGCCGCACCATCCTCACCTCCGGCGTGACGGCGCTGTCGCTCATCGGTCTGCTCATCTTCGGCGTGGGCGAGATCTTCGACTTCGCCATGGCGATGCTGGTGGGCATCCTCGTGGGCACGTACTCGTCCGTGTACATCGCCAGCCCGCTGGTCATCTGGCTGGACGAGCGCGCGCACGCCCGCGAGGGCCACGGCGGCGGCGCCAAGCAGGAGCCGAAGACGGCCTGAGCTGTTGGCTGGCCTTGAAGCGACGAGGGCCCTCCTTCCCACGCGGGAAGCGAGGGCCCTTCGCTTTTTCTAGAAGCGCGCGCCCAGCGTCAGCGACGCGTCCATCAGGCCGCCGCCGTTGTCGTCCGTCGAGGTGACGTTCGCGAAGTCCTGGTCGATGAGCAGGCGGTAGGTGCCTCGCACGCCGGCGGTGAGGCCTCCGGTGTTGAACTCCAGGCCCACCGCGAGCGGGATTTCTTCCATCAGGTCGCTGTCGTAGAGCCCCTCGCCCGCGCCGCGCACGTCCACGTAGGACAGGCCCAGGCCCACGCCCGCGAAGGGGCGCACCGCGGTGAGGAAGGGCGGCGACACCTTCACCAGCGCGCTGCCGCCGTTGCGCACCAGCGAGGGCGCGTCGAAGAGGCGGCTGTCACTCACCTTGTTCTGCGAGCCCTCGTAGCCGACTTCAAAGCCGAGGAAGGTGGTGGGCTGGAGGTTGAGCGTCAGGCCCCACAAGGGGCCGGTGCTGGCCAGGTCGCCCAAGTCGCCCGTGTAGTCGCCAATGCCGCCGCGCAGGAAGACGTTCACGTCCCCCTGCTTCTTCTGTGCGAGCGCGGGCCCGGCGCACAACACGACGGCCATCAGGGCACCGCCCTGGAGAAACCTGCGAAGCATGCGGACCTCCCTGTCCACGGGTGTGCACTCAAGCTGGGCACCGCGCACCCGCCGTGCAGGTTGGGAGCAGGAAGGCAGCCGAGCGCACGTCTGAACAAGCGTGCAGGAGGGTGGTGTGAGTGGGCGGGTTGGCCTGCCTTGGTCGGACGTCTGAGGTACTGTCCTTCACCATGCGGTGGTTGCTTCCAGATGTCGTCGAGCAGGAGGTGGGCTCGCTCGCGGGTGAGCTGTCGCTGCACCCGTTGGCGGCGAGGGTGTTGCTCCACCGTGGCTACCGGACGCCTGAGGCGGCGTCGGCCTTCCTGTCGGACCGGTTGGCGGACCTGCCGGACCCGTTCCGGATGAAGGGCATGGGCCCCGCGGTGGAGCGCGTGCTGCGCGCGGTGCGGCTCAAGGAGAAGGTGACGCTCTACGGGGACTACGACGTGGACGGCGTGTCCTCCACGTCGCTCATGTACCTGTTCCTCAAGGAGCTGGGCGCCACCCCCGCCACGTACATCCCGCACCGGCTGGACGAGGGCTACGGCCTCAACCTGGGCGCGGTGGAGCGCATCGCGCAGGACGGCACGCGCCTGCTGGTGACGCTGGACTGCGGCATCACCTCCGTGGCGGAGATTGCCCGCGCGAGGGAGCTGGGCCTGGAGGTCGTGGTGGTGGACCACCACACGGTGCCGCCCACGCTGCCGCCCGCCACCGCGGTGCTCAACCCGCACCAGCCCGGCTGCGAGTACCCCACCAAGGTGCTGTGCGCCGCGGGCGTGGCCTTCAACCTGTGCATGGGCCTGCGCAAGCGGCTGCGCGACGACGGCTTCTTCGCCACGCGCAAGGAGCCCAACCTCAAGGCGCTGATGGACCTGGTGGCGCTGGCCACCGTGGCGGACGTGGTGCCGCTCACCGGCGCCAACCGCATCCTCGTGGCGCATGGCCTCCAGGAGCTGTCCCAGGGCCGCCGGCCGGGCATCCGCGCGCTGAAGGAGGTGGCCGGCCTGGAGCCGGACGCCACCGTCACCGCGGGGCAGGTGGGCTTCCGCCTGGGGCCTCGCATCAACGCCGCGGGCCGCCTGCATGACGCGTCGCTGGGTCTGCAGTTGCTCTGCGCGGACTCCGTGGAGACGGCGCGCTCGCTGGCGCAGGTGTTGGACCGCGCGAACGCGGAGCGGCAGGGGATTGAGAGCAGCATCCTCACGCAGGCGCTGGCGCAGGCGGAGGAGCACAAGGACTCGCGCGGGCTGGTGCTCTTCGACGAGGGCTGGCACCCGGGCGTCATCGGCATCGTCGCGTCGCGCGTGGTGGAGCGCTTCCACCGGCCCACGGTGATGGTGGGCGTGAAGGACGGGGTGGGGAAGGGCTCGGCGCGCAGCATCGAGGCGTTCCATCTGTACGACGCGCTCACCGGGTGCTCGGACCTGCTCATGCGCTACGGCGGGCACAAGCACGCCGCCGGCCTCACCATCGACGCGAAGCAGCTGCCCGCCTTCCGCGAGGCCTTCGCGAAGATTGCCCTCCAGCGCCTGACGCCGGAGGACATGATTCCGCGCTGCCGCGTGGACGCGGTGGTGAACCCGGGCGACCTGGACGCGACGGCGGTGGAGTCGCTGCAGAAGCTGGGGCCCTTCGGTCAGGGCAACCCGGAGCCGGTGCTGGTGCTGCGCGGCCAGCAGGCCCGGCCCCGCGTGCTGCCCGCGAAGTCCGGGGCGCCCGGCGCGGGGCACCTGAAGCTGGCGCTCGTGGATGCCCCGGAGCTGGATGCCATTGGCTTCGGCATGGCGGACCGCGTGTCGCTGGTGGAGGGGCCGGTGGACCTGGCCTTCCAGGCCGGCTTCGACACCTTCCGCGGCCAGCGCAAGCTGTCCCTGCGCCTCAAGGACGTGCGTCAGGCCGCCTGACGCCGTCCCAGTCCTGGGTCCGCGCTACGCGAGCCCCCAGCGCACCCGGCCCGGCGACATCAGCGCGCCGGCCCGCGCCAGCTCGTTGAGGCGGAAGCGCTCCGCCTGACGCTCGAAGGCGGTGCGGCAGCCCTCCGAGCAGAAGAAGTACCGGCGCTTCTTGTACTCCGACGAGGGATGGCCCTCCGGGGCCTCCAGGTGCCTGCCGCACACCGGATCCCAGTGCCTGGTGCTGCCCTGCCCGTGTTCCTGTTCGCCGTTCATCTTCCGCCTCCAGCCCGACGCCCCCGACTTCCCACCTGGCGCGAATGTAAGCAGGGGGCATGCCAGGGGTCCATCTCCTTGGAATGCCAAGCAGGGGGACACGTGCGGGGGTGGAGGAGGGAAAAAGTTCAGCCCCCGCCACCGCTTCCCGGGTGGGAAGGGCGCGGGGGCCGAAGGGACGAAGCCGGAGCGGCGCTTCAGAAGCCGACGCCGGCGCTGCCACCCAGGAAGAAGTCGTTGGCGTAGCCGCGGCGCAGGCCCATGGCCTCGATGCGGAAGGTGAGGTGCAGGTTGCGCGACAGGGCGGGCCGGCCGCGGAGGCCCAGGCCGTACTGGACGACGGGCTTGAGGCCGTTCACCTTCGTCTCTTCCTCGCCCACGGTGATGCCGGTGTTCTGGTACGCGAGTCCGCCACCGGCCTGAAGGAACAGACCGAAGGGCGAGTCGCCGAATTGGAACAGCCAGGCGGGCGCGAGCGTGAAGTAGTGAAGCCGCGTGTCCCCCTTGATGAATTCCGTGCCGTCACTGAGGCTGCCGTAGAGCCAGCGCAGGTCCGCGAAGAGGCCCTCGCGCAGGGTCGCGTTCTCGGTGAAGAACGTGCGGCCGAACTCCCAGGTGGCGCGCACGCCCAGGCCGGGCTTGTTGTCGGAGAAGTCTCCGCGGGCGCTGTCGATCAGCAGCAGGCCGCCCACCAGCTCCACCGCGACGCCCAGGTTGGGGTCGTCCAGGCGGGACATGCCGCGGAAGCCGTCGTCGTTGGTGGCCTCGGAGGCTTCGCGGAACTCGTCCGTTTCGTCCACCAGCTTGCGGCGGCGATCGTAGGCTTCGTCGTCTTCCTTCTGGGCCTTCTGCTGGGCGCGGTCGGCCTCCTCCTCGGGATAGGCGTAGGGGTCGTCGTCATCCGCGCTCTGGGCGAACGCGACAGGGGTGAAGAGCAGGCTGCCGGCGAGGCAGGCCTTGAGCCAGGTGTTCAAGGGAGCGGGCCTCACTAGAAGATGTTGGGGCAGGTGGTGCCGCCCGCGGCGCTGGCCGGGCAGAGGCTGGGGCCGATGAGGAACTCGCGCGGGATCCGCAGGTGGTCCATGAACTCGTTGCAGACGGCCTTGCGCAGCTCCAGGTCGGAGATGTGCGAGATGATGGCGGCGGCGGGGACGGCGATCGAGAACAGGGTCTGATCCCCGATGACCTGCTGGGTGTACTGGTAGATGCCCGGCTTCGCGGGGTCCGTGTCGTAGTACGCGGAGACGATGTCGCGCTGCAGCTGGGCCTCCTGGCCGGTCGAGCGGCCCGCCTGGTAGAGCGCGGTCGCGATCAGCGTGCCCACCTGGTACTCGGCGCCGTCGCTGGAGAAGGTGCCCACGTCCTGGAACTGCAAGCGGTCCCACAGGAGCGCGCTCATGCAGCGGTCGGCGCGGGACAGGTCGCGCGCGTCCGTCACCCCGGCGTAGGGGCCGCCGTCGAAGGAGGTCGCCATGAAGCGCGGGTCACACCCGCTGACGCTGCGGCAGGTGGCGCCGTAGGCGTGGTAGTCCGCCAGGCCCTCGTCGAAGGACTTGAGCACGTTGGCGCCTTGGCTGGGGCTCTCCGAGGACCAGTTGGACAGCGACACGGGCAGGTTCTGCCCGGCGTACGCCAGCCGGTTGAACACCAGGTGCGAATACTCGTGCGCCATCACCGCGGCGTTGAGGGGCAGGGGCGCGCGCTGGATCTGATCGAACGGCAGCACCATGAAGGCCTGGAGCACCGGGTAGAAGATGGCGTTGTCGCGCGCCGGCTCCTTGTTCACCTGCGTCTGGATGAAGTCCGGGAAGTAGTAGAGCGTCGGCGCGGGCTCGAAGGACGCGACCTTCACGTTGGCGACGGTGCGGAAGTACTCGTTGGCGCGCTCGAGGTTGTAATACGAGGTCACCATGTTCCAGGAGTGGAAGTCCGCGGGCCAGAGGACGTCCTCGCCCGTCTTCTCGTCCTTCTGGGTGATGTAGCTGGCCTTCACGTCGTAGCCGGTGTTCTTGAGCAGCACTTCCGCGACGGTGTCCGCCGTGGCGTTCTGGAGCGCGGGGTCGTTCGCGTCGATGACGATGCGCGCACCGCCCTGGAGGTCGCCGACGGAGCCCTTCAGGCCGACGACGTCCTCGATGGTGGTGAGTTCGACCTGCGTGGGGACGTACTGGCCATTGCTGGAGCGGGACAGGACGGAGACCTTGACCGGGGCCTCGCTGTCCGGCGCGCAGCCCGCGGCCAGGGTCAGCCCGACGGCGGCGGTGGTGACTGTTCGGAGCATGACGCCCGTTTTACTCCGGACCGCTCAGAACGTGTATTCCCCTCCGAGTGTGAGCAGGCCGGAGGTCTCCGCGGGAAGGTCCTCCGGCACGTCCCGCTGGAGGGCCACGCAGGCCCACAGCCGCACCGCGTCGCCCAGGCGCACCGTCCACCGGGTGGCCACCACGTGGGCCACGCCCTCACCCGGCACGTACCGCGTGAAGGCGTAGGACAGCTGGCCCCGGAGGGCAGGGGTGAGGCGCCAGGAGAGGGACGGCTTCACGTCCCAGCGGACCGGGGCGGAGGGGAAGCCGGTGGTGGCGTTGACCTCTCCCAGGCGCCGCGCCACGGCCGCGCCCAGGTCGCGCAGCTGCCGGCGGCGCAGCCCCGCCAGGACCTTGCGGGCGGCGGCCCGGCTTTCGAGCTGGGCCTCCAACTGGTCCGTCTCCGCGTCGGTGAACTGGCCCGCGGTGAGCGGGTCCTCGCTGTAGAAGGCATACGCTCCGCGCAGCCCCAGCTCCCACTGGCCCTTCCAGAGGAGCCGCGCGCCCAGCGTGGGGCGGGCCGACCAGAGGACGTCCTCCCGGGCGTAGCGCTCCGTGGCGGCGCCGTCCGCGACGGTGAGCAGCTGGCGGCGCAGCGGGTTGCGGCTGACGCCCACGCCCGCGTCCAGGCCGTACTCCCAGGTGCCAAAGCCGGCCGAGTCCCAGGCCGCTCCCAGCTGCACCGCCTGGCTGCCGGAGCCCGTCCGGGCGGTGAGGCCGGGGATGTCGAGGCGGGGGCGCTCCCGGCTCAGCTCCGTGTCCGAGTCCTTGGACAGGCCCAGGCTGACGGCGCCGGACAGCAGCCAGTGCTCGCCCGCGAGGTGGTCCATGCCCACGGAGAGCTGGTGGGTGGTCGCGGTGCCGGACTCCGGACGCACGCCGCTGTAGCCCAGCGTGACGAAGGTCGCTTCCCCCACGCCCACGTCACCCAGGAGGCTCCAGAGGACATAGCCGTGGCCGCCGCTCGCCTCGAGCGTGGCGGAGCTCTCCGCGGCCTCCGCGCGGGCGGTGCGCGGCGCCAGACTCGCGAGGCTCCCCACGAGCGCCAGCAGCACCCACCCCGCGCGCACGCACGCGGGCCGGCGGCGGGTTTCCAGGTCCCCCTGCATGGAGGCTTCAACCCCAGGTCCATTTCCGGGTTGCGGGGACGTGCGCGCCTGCCTGCTCATGCGCCCATCTTCCGAGGGAGATGGGGGTGAAAACACGGGGGCGCTCGGGCCATGGATTCCTTGACGCGTCGTTTCCACGATCCGCTATGGTGCCCGGCCTTCCTTCCCGAACCAAACGCAGGCGGTCTCCATGGCGGTCCCGTTCATTTCCGAGGTCAAGCGTACCCACACGTGCGGTCAGCTCACGGCCGCGAACGTTGGCGAAGAAGTGGTCCTCTTCGGCTGGGTGCACAACCGGCGCGACCACGGCGGCGCGGTGTTCATCGACCTGCGGGACCGCGAAGGGCTCACCCAGGTGGTGTTCGAGCCGGACAGCAAGGAAGCCCATGAGACGGCCGGCCACCTGCGCCTGGAGTACTGCGTGGGCATCAAGGGCAAGGTGCTGTCGCGCGGCAAGAACGTGAACCCGAAGATGAAGACGGGGGAGATCGAGGTGAAGGCCTCGGACCTGACCATCTTCAACCGCTCGGAGCCCACGCCGTTCCTCATCGAGGACAACGTGGAGACGTCCGAGGAGAAGCGCCTGGCGCACCGCTACCTGGACCTGCGCCGCGGGCCGCTCCAGAAGACGCTGATGACGCGCTCGAAGATGAACACGCTCGCGCGCTCGTACATGGCGGGCAACGGCTTCCTGGAGCTGGAGACGCCCTTCATGGGCAAGTACACGCCGGGCGGCGCGCGCAACTTCCTGGTCCCCAGCCGCCTGAACCCGGGCAAGTTCTACGCGCTGGCGGAGAGCCCGCAGCTGTACAAGCAGCTGTTCATGGTCGCGGGCTTCGACCGGTACTTCCAGATCGTGAAGTGCTTCCGCGATGAAGACCTGCGCCTGGACCGTCAGCCGGAGTTCACGCAGATCGACGTGGAGATGAGCTTCGTCACCCAGGACGACATCTTCACCATCATCGAAGGCCTGCTGAAGAAGCTGTGGGGCGAGGTGCTGGGCATCGACATCCCGACGCCCTTCATGCGCATGGACTTCTACGAGTCCATGGCGAAGTACGGCAACGACAAGCCGGACCTGCGCTTCGGGCTGGAGCACGTGGTGCTCACCGACGTCATCCGCGAGCACGGCGCCGCGGGCGGCGTGCCCATGATGTGGGACGCGGTGCAGGACAAGGGCATCGTCAAGGCGATGGTCGTCCCGGCGGAGAAGGCGCTGTCCCGCGCGGAGAGCGACAAGCTGGAGGACTTCGCGAAGCAGGCGGGCGCCAAGGGCCTGGCGCGCGCGAAGGTGGGCGAGGGCGGTGAGTGGACCCAGTCCCCGCTGTCCAAGACGATTACGCCGGCGCTGCGGCAGGCCATCAACCAGGCCGTGAACGCGAAGACGGGCGACCTCATCCTGTTCCAGTTCGGCCGCGAGTCGCTGGTTCACACGGTGATGGCGAACCTGCGCGTGCACGTGGCGAAGAAGCTGGGGCTCATCCCCGAGTACGGCAGCGGCGGCCAGTGGAAGTTCCTCTGGGTGGTGAACCCGCCCCTCTTCGAGTTCGACGAGGAGACGAACACCTGGGCGGCGGCGCACCACGCCTTCACCCGCCCGCACGACGAGGACGTGCAGTACCTGGGGACCGACCCGGGCCGCGTGAAGTGCCACCGCTACGACGTGGTGCTCAACGGCTTCGAGATTGGCGGCGGCTCCATCCGCCTGCATGACCCGAAGGTGCAGAGCGAGGTGTTCAAGGCGCTGGGCATCCAGGAGGAGGAGGCGCGCGTGAAGTTCGGCTTCCTGCTGGACGCGCTCAAGTTCGGCGCGCCCCCGCACGGCGGCATCGCGCTGGGCATGGACCGCCTGGTGATGCTGCTGACCGGCGCGGAGTCCCTGCGCGACGTGATTCCGTTCCCCAAGACGAAGACGGGCACGGACACGATGACGGGCGCGCCCGGCGACGTGGACGAGAAGCAGCTGCGCGAGCTGCACGTGCGCTCGGTCCCGCTGCCCCAGAAGTAGCCGTCACGTCCCGCCGGGAGGAGGACACTCCCGGCGCGCCGCTTTCGTTGCTCGCCGCACCCCGGGTCCTTCGAAAGGCCTGGGGGAGTGGCTGGAAGCCGACGGACGGCCCCTCGGAACGGCTGGACACCCCGGTGGCCGTGGCCATTGGGGACCCGTGGCGTGCGAGGGGGCGGGCGCGATGCGGGGACGGGCGTTCGGGGCGTGGGTGCTGGCGTGGGCCCTGCTGTGCGCGGGGCCGGCCTTCGCCGCCGAGACGAAGATGCCCCCGGGCCTCACCGGCGGCTGGGGCGGGATGCGCGGGTTCCTCTACGAACTGGGCGTGGGGATCCAGGTCCGTTACGTGACGGAGCTCGCCTTCAACGCGCGCGGCGGCAAGGGCCATGCGCTGCGGCAGGCGGGCCAATTCAACGTGGGGCTGGGCCTGGACCTGGAGAAGCTGGCCGGGCTCACGGGCGGCACCTTCCAGTTCACGTTCACGCACCGCAACGGCAACAACCTGAACGCGGACATGGAACTGGGGAACCTCCAGCTGGTGCAGGAGGTGTACGGGCGCGGCAACGTGGGGCGCCTCACGCAGCTCTGGTGGGATCAGCTCTTCTGGGGCGAGCGGGTGCACCTGAAGCTGGGGCGCATGACGGTGGGCGAGGACAGCGCGGACTTCCCCTGCGACTTCCAGAACCTGTCCTTCTGCGGCGCGCAGCCCGGCAACATCGTGGGCAACTACTGGTTCAACTGGCCGGTGAGCCAGTGGGCCACGCGGCTGCGCGTGGACCTGGCGAAGGTGGCGTACGTGCAGCTGGCCGCGTACGAGATGAACCCTCGCAACCTGGAGGAGGCCTTCTTCCTGGGGCGCTTCAACGGGGCGACGGGCGTGATGCTGCCCCTGGAGCTGGGCTGGAACCCGAAGTTCCACGGCGACCGGCTGGAGGGGCTCTACAAGGTGGGCGCCTGGTACGACACGTCCAACGCGCCCGACGTGCTGCTGGCTGGCGTGGAGCGCGAAGGGAGGTACGGCATCTACTTCGTCGCGCGTCAGCAGCTCACGCACGTGGCGGGCGCGGAGAACAAGGCGCAGGGCCTCAACGTCTTCGTCCGCCTGACGCGCACGGACCTGGAGACGTCCACGCAGGATGGCCAGTACACGCTGGGCCTGGGCTACACGGGCGTCTTCGGCCGGGCGGATGACGACGTGGGCTTCGCGCTGGGGGCCACGCACTCCAACGGGCGCTACGTCACCGCGCAGCGGCGGAAGCAGGCGGAAGGCTCCGACACGCCGATACCGCGCACGGAGTCCCTGGGCGAGCTGTACTACAGCCTCCATGCGACGCCGTGGCTCGTGCTGCGGCCCAACCTCCAATACATCCGCCCCGGTGGTGACGAGGACGCGCGCAACATCCTCGTCCTGGGCCTCAAGGGGGCGCTCACCCTGTAGGGCATGTGGGGAGAGGGCCCCCTTTCCGTGCCGCTTCGCGGGTGGCCTAGAGTGGGGCCATGGCCCTGTCACCCTCGTGGGATGCGTGGCTGTCGGAGAACCTGCTGCGGGGCGTGCCTGAGGAGGCGCTGGCCCGGGCGCTGGTCGCCGGAGGGGTGGCTCCGGAAGAGGCTCGCTCGGAGGTGGCGTGCGCGCGACGGCACCCGGCGGTGGCGGCCGGTGGCTCGCGTGGGGCGGAGGTGGTGTCGCTCCTGGACGTGCGCGCGGCGCTGCATGCGCAGTCCCGCCGGACGGTGGAGCGGCGGCGGGGCGTGTCCGCGGAGGAGTTCCAGGCCCGCTACTACCGCGCGCACCGGCCCGTCGTCCTGGAGGACTTCCTGGAGGGCTGGCCGCTGATGGAGCGCTGGCGGCCGGAAGCGCTGGCGCGGGACTACGGCGACGTGGAGGTGGAGGTCATGTCGGGCCGTGAAGCCCGCGCGGACCATGACACGTCACCGGATGCGTGCCGCACGGTGATGCGGCTCGCGGACTTCCTCCACCGGCTGGAGCACGGCGGGCCCACCAACGACCTGTACCTCACCGCGCGCAACTTCGCGCTGGAGCGGCCGGAGCTGCGGGGGCTGCTGGAGGACCTGCGGCCGGTCCCGGGCTTCGTGTACCCGAAGCGGCAGCACGGGAGCCTCAAGCTGTGGGTGGGGCCGGCGGGCACGCACACGGCGCTGCACCATGACGTGGACTCGGTGCTGTTCTGCCAGGTCCACGGGCGCAAGCGCTTCTGGCTGGTGCCGTCCTTCGAGACGCCTCGCCTGTACAACCGCGAGCACGTGTGGAGCCCGGTGGACGCGGCGGCGCCGGACCTGGAGCGCTTCCCGGACTTCGCCCGCGCGCATGTGCACGAGGTGGTGGTGGGCCCGGGGGAGATGCTCTTCATCCCCGTGGGCTGGTGGCACCAGGTGCTCGCGCTGGACGTGAGCGTGTCGCTGACGTTCCAGTCGCTGGAGGTACCGGGCGGAAACGCGCGGTGGCACACCTTCGGTTGAGGTGTGCCCGCCGCTTCAATGGCTTCATGTCAGCCGTTGAGGTTTTCGTCCTTCGACGTTTCAGGAAGGGGCGGGGTGGACGGCGGCGGCG
>NZ_RAWC01000129.1:0-25358 GCF_003611685.1 Corallococcus sp. CA049B
GTGCGCGTCCGACAGGAGCGCCAGGTCCACCCGGTCGTTGATGAGGCACACCGCGCCCGCCCGCCGGCACAGGGCCACCACCGCCCGGGCCGCGGCCAGTGCCTCCCGGGGAGGGGTGTGCTTCATGCGCAGCTGGAGCACCCGGGCACCGCCCCCGAGCAACTGGCCGGCCTTGTCCACCAGGGGCAGCTCCGGGCGGATGCTGTCGTCGCACAGCAGGTAGGGGCCTTGGGGAAGCGGGGGGCGGGGCGAGACGTTCATCGGTTTCCGGGCCTGGGGACACCAGCGTTGACAGGCGCCCCTCCTGCTATAAGGTGCCGCGCTGTTTTCCAAGCAATTCCGAGGATTTGAATCATGGCTGAAGGCATCAACCCGAAGCACCTCGACAAGCGCACCGCCGAGCGCTACCAGCGCAGCGGCCAGGTGGACGAGGACGCGTACAAGAAGCACCTCGAGGAGCTGCCGGACGTGGCCGACAAGGCCGTCCCCATCGACACGCAGATGGACGGCGACATCGACGACGACTTCGATGACGAGGACGACGACGAGGAGATGGACGACGACGCCTCCGACGAGGACGAGGCGGACGAGGACGAGGACGAGGACGAGGACGAGGCCGCCGCGCCCGCCGACGAAGAGGACAAGGCGTCCGAATGAGCCCTTCGGAGAAGCGGGGTGAGACCTTCGTGATGACGGGGGATGCGAGCCCCGCCTCCGAGGAGTCCCTGTCGTTCAGCACCTTCATCGTCGGACTGGGTTCCGCCGTCCTCATCCACCTGGGTGGGGCGCCGAACCCGGAGACGGGCCGGCTGGAGAAGGACCTGCCTTCGGCCCGGCAGAACCTGGACCTCCTGGCGATGCTCCGCGAGAAGACTCGCGGCAACCTCACCGCGGAGGAGGACAAGCTGGTGGACAACCTCCTGTCCGACCTTCGCCTGCGCTACGTGGAGGCAAGCCGGAAGTGAAGCCTGCTGAAGTCACCCGCCCGGGGGGGTTGCCCCGGGGTGTGCGGATCGCCGCCGGGCTGTGCCTGATGCTCTCCACCCTGACGGGGTTCCTCGCCTGCAGCGAGGCCTCCGTCATGATGAACTTCGAGGCCCACCGCGAAGCGCAGCGGGAGCACACCCCCACCCTTGCCCTGCTGGGCAAGGACCCCGCCGTCACCCAGGCCATCATGGAGGCGCAGCTGTCCGCGCTCTCCCCCATGCGCGAGTCCCGCGCCCTGGTGCTGACCGGGCTGACGGTGGCCTGCACCCTGCTCTTCTTCGCCTCCAGCCGCATGCTGCGCTCCCCGGACGGCATCCCCCGGAACGGCTTCCGGCAGATGCTGGGCGGCGCGGGCATCTTCGCCGCGCTGATGCGCACCATCGACGGGGCCCAGTGGACCGTCGTGGCCCGCCACACCAGCCAGGCCATGGTGGAGGGGCTCAAGGGCCTGCCGGAGTTCCAGGACCCGGCCACGGCGCAGCAGCTCTACGCGCTCGTGCCGTCCCTGATGACGCTCACCGCCGTGGTGCCCACGGTGCTCGTCGCCGGTGGCTTCGCCGTGCTCGCGCAGTACTTCCGCAGCGAGGGCGTGCGGGACGCCATCGTCACACTCGACGGGCCCACCGAAGACCCCTGAAGTCCAGGCGGGGCTGACGCGGCGCGGCGCGAAGAGGCCGTCCGTGCTGCTTCAGCCCGCGTCCGTCGCCGCGCGAGGCAGCGCGGGCCCCAGGAGCAGCGCCTCCAGGGCGGCCATCGCGTCCGCTTCCGAGACGGCGGCCGTGCCCTCCAGCGGCAGCACGCGGGCCAGCGGGGCCTGGGGGATGCGCAGGAGCTCGTCCCGGGTCAGCCCGAAGACGTACGCCAGGTGCCCCATGGGCCAGCGGGACTGGAGCCGGGCGAAGGCCTCGTCATCCAGCTCCTCCAGGGGACACGGCAGCTCCGCGTCCTCGTACACCACCTTCTCCCCACCCACCCGGCGGCCGTTGCCGTAGGCGATGACTTCCTCGCCCTCGTCCGCGTCGTACACGTAGGCGTGCACGGTCGCGTTGGCGGCGGCGGACAGGAGGCGGGCCAGGGCATGGTGCGCCGCGTACCAGTGAGCGCCCTGCCTTCCTTGCGAGAAGGGCCCCAGGAAGGCCAGGCGCACCACCTTGCGGCGGCGGTTGATGGTGACGCGCAGCGCCGTGGCGGCCAGCACGCTGTCCATCGACAGGGCCTCCCGGGCCAGACGCACGAGCGCCAACCCGGAGAAGGTGTCGAGTCGAACGAGATAGCCGCCGTGCGCGTCCAGAGTGAAGCCCCCGAGGATGGGCGCCGCCTATAACCGACCCCCCCACCCCCTGGCAACTTCGCCACCACGATTACCCGGCCGCTTCCAGCGGCTCAAAGTATTCCGGGGAAAACGCAGGGCATACGGGCAGTGTCGCCTTGCCAAGGGGTCCCCGGCCCTTACGTTGAAGTCATGCGACTCGACAAATACACGGTGAAGGCGCAGGAGGCGATCCAGGAGGGTCAGTCCCTGGCCCGCCGGGCCGACAATCCCCACTACGAGCCGGAGCACCTCGCCGCGGCATTGCTGGGGCAGAAGGACGGCATCGTCGACCCTCTTCTGCGCAAGATTGGCGTGGATGTGAAGCTGTTCGCGGGCCGGCTGGGCGAAGCGCTCCAGAAGCTCCCGCGCATCCAGGGCGGCGAGAGCGCCGTGCTCAGCCAGCGCCTGATGAAGACCTTCGACAAGGCCGAGGACGAGGCCAAGGCGCTGAAGGACGAGTTCACCTCTTCGGAACACCTGCTGCTCGCGCTGGCCCAGGACAAGGGCGCGGTCGGCGAGGCCATGAAGTCCTCCGGCGTGACGCGCGAGCGCGTGCAGGCGGGCCTCAAGGAGGTGCGTGGCTCCTCGCGCGTGACGAGCGCGGACGCGGAGTCCACCTACCAGGCGCTGGAGAAGTACGGCCGCGACCTCACGGAGGCCGCGCGAAGCGGCAAGCTGGATCCCGTCATCGGCCGCGACGAGGAGATCCGCCGCTGCATCCAGGTGCTCAGCCGCCGCACCAAGAACAACCCGGTGCTCATCGGTGAGCCGGGCGTGGGCAAGACGGCCATCGCGGAAGGGCTCGCGCGCCGCATCGTGGACGGCGACGTGCCGGAGGGCTTGAAGAACAAGCGCCTCATCACCCTGGACCTGGGCGCCATGGTGGCCGGCGCCAAGTTCCGCGGCGAGTTCGAGGAGCGCCTCAAGGCGGTCCTCAAGGAGGTCTCGGACGCGGCGGGCGAAATCATCCTCTTCATCGACGAGATGCACACGCTCGTGGGCGCCGGGAAGGCCGAAGGCGCCATGGACGCGGGCAACATGCTCAAGCCGGCGCTCGCGCGCGGCGAACTGCACTGCATTGGCGCGACGACGCTGGACGAGTACCGCAAGCACATTGAGAAGGACGCCGCGCTGGAGCGCCGCTTCCAGCCGGTGTTCGTGGGCGAGCCCACGGTGCACGACACCATCAGCATCCTGCGTGGCCTGAAGGAGCGCTACGAGGTGCACCACGGCGTGCGCATCCAGGACTCCGCGCTCGTCGCGGCGGCCACGCTCAGCCACCGGTACATCTCGGACCGCTTCCTGCCGGACAAGGCCATCGACCTGGTCGACGAGGCCTCCAGCCGCCTGCGCATCGAAATCGACTCCATGCCCACGGAGATCGACGACATCCGCCGCAAGGTGACGCAGCTGGAGATTGAACGCGAGGGCCTGCGCAAGGAGACGGACCCGCACTCGCGTGAGCGCCTGGCCACCATCGAGAAGGAGCTCGCGAACCTGAACGAGAAGTTCAACTCGCTCAAGGCCCACTGGGACGAGGAGAAGAAGGCCATCGCGGCCCTGCGCTCGCTCAAGGAGAAGCAGGAGAAGGCGCGCAACGACCAGGCCGCGGCCGAGCGCCAGGGCGACCTGAACCGCGCGGCGGAGCTGAAGTTCGGCGTCATCCCGGGCCTGGAGAAGGAGGTCGCCGCGCAGAACGTGAAGCTGGCGGAGCTCCAGAAGAACCAGAAGTTCCTCAAGGAGGAGGTGGACTCCGAGGACATCGCCTCCGTGGTGGCCAAGTGGACGGGCATCCCGGTCTCCAAGCTGATGGAGGGCGAGATGCAGAAGCTGGTCAAGATGGAGGACCGGCTCGCCGAGCGCGTGATTGGCCAGCGCAGCCCGATTGAGGCCGTGTCCAACGCCGTGCGCCGCGCGCGCAGCGGATTGCAGGACCCCAACCGCCCCATCGGCTCGTTCATCTTCCTGGGCCCCACGGGCGTGGGCAAGACGGAGACGGCGAAGGCGCTGGCGGAGTTCCTCTTCGACGACGACACGGCCATGGTCCGCATCGACATGTCCGAGTACATGGAGAAGCACGCGGTGTCCCGGCTCGTGGGCGCGCCCCCGGGCTACGTGGGCTACGAGGAGGGCGGCCAGCTGACGGAGGCCGTGCGCCGCAGGCCGTACACGGTGGTGCTCTTCGACGAAATCGAGAAGGCCCACCACGACGTGTTCAACATCCTGCTGCAAATCCTCGATGAGGGCCGGGTGACGGACAGCCAGGGCCGCACCGTGGACTTCCGCAACACGGTGCTCATCCTCACGTCGAACATCGGCTCGCAGGCCATCCAGGAGGGCATGGCGGGCACGGACACGCTCAACGAGAAGACGCGCGGTGAGGTGATGGAAGCGCTGCGCGGACACTTCCGGCCGGAGTTCCTCAACCGCGTGGATGAAATCGTCGTCTTCGAGCCGCTGCGCAAGAAGGACATCTACCGCATCGTGGACATCCAGTTGGGCAAGCTCCAGAAGCTGCTCCAGGCCAAGCGCCTCACGCTGGACCTGACGGACAGCGCGCGGGAGCTCTTGGCGGAGCGCGGCTACGACCCCACTTACGGTGCCCGGCCGCTGAAGCGCGCGGTGCAGAAGTACCTGTTGGATCCGCTCGCCATCAAGGTGCTGAACGGCGAGTTCGCGCCGGGCGAGCACATCCAGGCGGACGCGGGCCCCGACGGGCTCACCTTCGCCAAGGTGCTGGTGGACAACGCGAAGGGCGTGAAGCAGGCGGGGTAGCCGGCTCCACGCACCGGTGATTCACACGGCGGGCCGCCTTCCCTCACCGGGAGGCGGCCCGTGGTGTCTTCAGGTGCGGCGGTGCTTGTCGTAGAGCGCGTCGCGCCACGCGAGCAGGTCCGGGAAGCGGGCGGCGAGCCCCGGATGGGTCCACACCTCGCGCGTGCCCGGCCCCATGGGCAGGTGCCGGTCCGCGGGCGGCCCCAGGAGCACGAGCATCGCCGCGGTGGTGATGTCCGCGTAGGTGAAGCCCGCGCCCAGCAGGTAGGGCCGGCCGCCCAGCGCGGCGCGCAGCTTGTCGTAGGAGGGAGCGACGGCGGCCTCGATGGCCTCCGGAGAGGTGTCCGCCACCTGGTGCTTCTTCACCACGAAGCGCATGCCCAGGCGCGCGGAGGGCGCGAACACGGGGCGCAGCCAGCCGGGGACGAACTTCGGCAGCATCTCCGCCTGGGCGCGGGTGTTGGTCAGCATGCGCGGCATGGCGTAGGCGCGCGCCAGGTCCAGCACGTGTTCGCTGGTGTCGTTCCACGCGGTGATGGCGTCTGCATGCCCGGCCGGGAAGAGCGAGCTGCCCTGCCCCACTCCTTCCGCGTGCTTCGCGATGGCGAACGAGCCGTGCGTGGCCGGCTGGGGCGGGTCCACGAGCAGCGGCACGGAGGGCTTCACGCCGGGCCCCACCTGCTTGCGCAGCCAGCGCTCCTGGATGAGGGGGACGTAGTCCTGGTAGCGGTAGGCGACGCGGTGGTGGTCCAACGCCCACCGGGCCTTCTCCGTCCAGCCCGACGAGGTCAGTCCGACGAGGATTCGCATAGGGGGCGGGACCCTATCAAGGCGCGCGGGAACGCGCCCGGTGCCCGCGGGCCTCACGAAAAACCCGTCAGGTCTCGCGCATCGCGGAAAAGGGTCGCGCATCCGACCGCCGCTTGCAGTCGTGGAACTCACTTCCCGGAGGAAGACGACATGAAGATCGGAATCATTGGCGCGGGGCTGATCGGCGGGACGCTTGCTCGCAGGTGGACCCAGCTGGGCCATGAGGTGTCCATCGCGAACTCACGCGGACCGGACACCCTGCGCGAGCTCGCGAAGGAGACGGGCGCGAAGGCCGTCACCGTCGAAGAGGCCGCGAAGGCGGGTGAGGTCGTCGTCGTGACCATTCCCCAGAAGGCGGTCCCCGACCTGCCGAAGGGCCTGTTCGCGAACGTGCCGAAGGACGTCGTGATCATCGACACGGGCAACTACTACCCCGTGCGCGACGGAAGCATCCCGGAGCTGGAGAACGGCAAGGTCGAGAGCGAGTGGGTCGCGTCGCTCATCGGCCGCCCCGTCATCAAGGCCTTCAACAACATCTACTTCAGCAGCCTCGCGGAGAAGGGCACACCGAAGGGCACGCCCGGCCGGGTGGCGCTGCCCATCGCGGGGGATCCGCCCGAGCACCGCGCGAAGGTGCTCCAGTTGGTGGAGGAGCTGGGCTTTGATGCCATCGACGCGGGCAGCCTCGCCGACTCGTGGCGCCAACAGCCCGGCACGCCGGTCTACACGCATGACCTTGACGCCGCGGGTGTGAAGAAGGCCCTCGCCGAGGCCGAGCGCTCGCGCCTGCCGGAGTACCGCCAGAAGGCCGACGACTCGCTGAAGGCCTTCTTCGCGTCGCAGAAGTAGGCCCTCTTGTGCCCCCGGGGCTTCGGACCGAAGGTGTGCGCCGCATGGCCGCCCTCTCCGAAGCCCCGCTGCTCGTCACCGCCGAGCTGGAGCCAGAAGCCTTCACACGCCTGGACGGCCTGCGCCGCCGCTACTTCCCGCCCGAGCGCAACGTCATCCCGGCGCACGTCTCCCTCTTCCACCACCTGCCCGCGCAGGAGCAGGACGCCGTGGAGGCCGCGCTCGAGGTCGTCACCGAGCGCCCCGCGCCCGGCTTGCGCTTCACGAAGCTGCGGAGCCTGGGGCGCGGCATGGCGGTGGACGTGGAAGCGCCCGGCCTTTCGCCCGTGCACCGCGAGCTGTCCCGCGCCTACGTGGAGTGGCTCACGCCGCAGGACCGTCAGCCCTTCCGGCCCCACGTCACGCTGATGAACAAGGCCACCGTGGAGGAGGCGAAGGCCGCGCTCGCGGAATTGGGCGCGGGCTGGTCCGCCTTCGACTCGCACGCCCCCGCGCTGCTGCTCTGGCGCTACCTCGGCGGCCCGTGGGAGTCCGTGCGCCGCTTCCCATTCACGGGCCGCGCTGGATGAGCTCCTCCACCGCCTCGCGCACGTCCCGCAGGTACGACGGATCCCTCACCGCGATGAAGATGGTGTCATCGCCCGCCACCGTGCCCGCCAGGCCCTCCAGCTCCTCGCGGTCCAACGCCAGCCCGAAGATCTGCGCGTAGCCGGGCGCCGTCTTCAGCACCAGCATGTTGGGCGGCGCATCGATGATCGTCACGCGCGGCGCGAGCGGCACGGGCGCCACCGGCGGTTCGGCGCGCTGGTAGCGCCCGTTCACCTTCTGCACGCTCAGCTTCTTCAGCCGCCGCGACAGCGTGGACTGGCTGGGCGTGTGCCCCGCCTCTTCGAGCAACGACTGCAGGACGAACTGATCCGGCACGTCCTGCCGGGAGATGAGCTGAAGGATGGCGTCGTCCAGGTTCATTCACGTTCACCATGCATGCGGCTGAATACGCACGCAAGGCGCATGAAAAATCCCAGTGAATGTTCTTGCGCGCTGCGCCGTTCTGCATAATATCCGCGCCTCCTTAGCGAATATGCACGAATTCAAGTGCATATTCAGCAGTCCCCATCCATCCGGCGCGGCCGGGGGAGCACGAAGCCCATGAAGCATGTCACCCGCATTCAGGACCTGGGCCCGGAAGGCGTCGAGGCGGTCCTCTCGCAGGCGGCCGCGTGGAAGCTGAAGGATCCGGGCCACATCTTCCCGGGGAAGCTCCTGGGCATGGTGTTCTTCAACCCGTCCCTGCGCACGCGCACGTCCTTCGAGGCGGTGATGCTGCGCGCGGGCGGGCACGCCATCGTGCTCGACGTGGGCTCTGGCGTGTGGAAGCTGGAGGACAGGCCCGGCGCGGTGATGAACGCGGACCGCGCGGAGCACATCAAGGAGGCGTCGCCCGTCCTGTCGCGCTTCGTGGACATGCTCGGCATCCGCACCTTCTCCCAGGGCGGCGGTGACGAGGAGGACGAGGCCGACCCCGTCATCAACGCCTTCCGCAAGTGGGCCACCGTGCCGGTGGTGAGCATGGAGTCCGCGCGCGAGCACCCCTGCCAGGGCCTGGCGGACGCGCTCACCCTGCGCGAGACGTTCGGCACCACGAAGAAGCTGCCGGTGACGCTCACCTGGGCGCCGCACATCAAGCCGCTGCCCAAGGCCGTGCCGAACTCGTTCCTGCTGTCCGCGGCGGCCGCGGGCTGCGAGGTGCGCGTGGCGCATCCGCCGGGCTTCGACCTGCACCCGGCCGTGCGCGCGGAAGCGGAGGCGTACGCCAAGGCCACCGGCGGCAGCATCACGTACACGCACGACCAGGACGAGGCGCTGGTGGGCAGCCGCGCCGTGTACGCGAAGTCCTGGGGCCCCACCGCCCAGACGGCGAGCACGCCCACGGACGTGGCGGCGCTGCTCGCGTCGTACTCGGGGTGGATGCCCACGCGCCGGCACATGGCGAAGGCCTCGAAGGACGCGGCCTTCCTCCACTGCCTGCCCGTGCGCCGCAACGTGGAGGTCGCCGACGAGGTGTTGGATCACGCCAGCAGCCGCGTCGTGGATGAGGCGGGCAACCGCTACCACGTGCAGCGCGCCCTCCTGGCCTGGATGCGCGGCGGCTGAAGCCGTAGCAGCCCGCCGCCCCACCGTTCTCCGTCCCTTTTTTGCTTTTTCAGAGGTCCACCGTGCCTTTGTCTCCCGACCCGTACGCCGCGCTTCGCAACGCGGCGAAGTACGTGAAGCAGTTCCGCAGCAAGACCTTCGTGGTGAAGCTGGGCGGAGCCGTGCTGACGGATCCGCGCACCCGCAAGACGGCGTGCGAGCAGATCGCACTCCTGTGGGCCTTCTCCATCCGCCCCGTCGTGGTGCACGGCGGCGGTCCGGAGCTGGACTCGCTCTGTGACGCCCTGCACCTGCCCATCGAGAAGGTGGCCGGCCGCCGCATCACCTCCGCGCCCGTGCTGGACGCGGCGAAGATGGTGCTGGCGGGCAAGCTGCACACGGACCTGCTCGCGGACCTCCAGGCCGCGGGCGTGCCCGCGGTGGGCCTGTCCGGCGTGGACGCGGGCCTCATCAAGGCGCGCAAGCGCCCGCCCGTGCTGGTGACGGAGCCCGGCGAGACGCAAGGGCGCATGGTGGACTACGGCCTCGTGGGCGACATCGAGTCCGTGGACACGCGCGTCGTGGAGCACCTGCGAAGCGCGGACTACGTGCCTGTCATCGCCCCACTGTCGGGCGGCCAGGACGGCGCTGTCTACAACACCAACGCGGACACGGTGGCGGCGGCCCTGGCGGCGGCGCTGCACGCGGAGAAGCTGTTCTTCATGGTGGAGGTGCCGGGGCTCCTCAAGGACGTCTCAGACCCGTCGTCGCTCATCTCGCTGGCCACGCTGTCGGACCTGGCGTCCCTGGAGGCCGAAGGCCGCCTCACGGGCGGCATGCGTCCCAAGGCGCACGCCATGCGCCACGCGCTCGTGGGCGGCGTGGGCAGCGTGCACCTGGTGAGCGGCAAGCAGTCCGATGCCCTGTTGGAGGAGGTCTTCACCAACGAGGGCAGCGGCACCATGGTCGTGCGCGAGCACCCGGTGAAGCACGGCGAGGCCAAGGGTTGAACCCCGCCGAGCTGCTCACCGCGCTGGTCGCCACGCCCAGCGTCTCCGGCGACGAGGCCCGCATCGCGGACCTCGTCGCGGGCCATGCGGAGTCCTGGGGTGCCCGCGTGCACCGCCAGGGCCACAACGTGTGGTTCAGCGTGGGCAGCGGGCCGAAGCGCCTGCTCGTGAACTCGCACCTGGACACGGTGAAGCCGTGCGCCGGGTGGAACACGGAGCCGCACGAGGCCGTGTGGAAGGACGACACGCTCTACGGCCTGGGCGCCAACGACGCCAAGGGCTGCGTCACCGCCATGCTCCTCACCGCGAAGGCGCTGCTCGAAGAAGGCGCGCCTTCCGGTGTCGAGTGCGTCTTCGCGCTCACCGCCGAGGAGGAGACGGGCGGCAAGGGGCTGGGGCCGCTGCTGTCCACGCTGGGACCGCTGGACGCCGCCATCGTGGGCGAGCCCACGTCGCTCAAGCCCTGCACGGCGCAGCGGGGCATGCTGCTCCTGCGCTGCGTGGCGCACGGCAAGAGCGGCCACGTGGCGCACGCGCACACGGGAGGCCTGGGCTCGGAGTCCAACGCCATCCTCAAGGCGGCCCGGGACATCCAGGCCGTGTCCGCGCTGCGCTTCCCCGCGCACCCGCTGTTGGGTGAGGCGCGGGCGCAGGTGACGCAGGTGTCCGGAGGCCTGGCGCGCAACCAGGTGCCGGACCGGTGCGAGTTCTTCGTGGACCTGCGCACCACGCCGGGCATGGACCACGCGAAGGTGGCGGAGGACGTGGGCCGGGCGCTGGAGAGCGAGGTGGTGGTGCACTCCGCGCGCTACCTGCCCAAGGGCACGGACGCGTCGCACCCGCTGGTGCGCGCGGCGGTGGTGGCGTCGGGCCAGGACACGGTGGGCTCCAGCACCACGTCCGACTGGGCGTTCCTGGGAGACATCCCGGCGGTGAAGGTGGGCCCGGGCGACACGCTCCGGAGCCACCAGGCGAACGAGTACCTCACGCGCGCGGAGCTGGAGGCGGGGCTCGCGTTCTATCGACGACTGCTGCACGGCTATGCCGGGGAGGTGTCGCGTGGCTGAGACATTGTGGGGCAAGGGCCAGCCGCTGGACGCGGCCATCCACGCCTTCACCGTGGGCGACGACCCCGTGGTGGACCTGTCGCTGGTGCCGCACGACGCGCTGGGCAGCGCCGCGCACGCGCGCATGCTCGCGCACGTGGGGCTGCTCTCGCCGGAGGCCGCCACGTCGCTCGTGAGCGCCCTGCACGCGCTCCACGACGAAGCGCGCGCGGGCCGCTTCACCATCCGCCCGGAGCAGGAGGACGGCCACACCGCACTGGAGGCCGCGCTCGTGGAGCGCACCGGCGAGGCGGGCAAGCGCATCCACCTGGCGCGCTCTCGCAACGACCAGGTGCTGCTGGCCCTGCGCCTGTTCATGCGCGAGGAACTGCTCGCGCTGGGCGCGCGCACGGCGGAGCTGGCGGGGACGTTCCTCGACTTCGCGGAAGCGCATGCGGACCTGCCCCTGCCCGGCTACACGCACCTGCGCCGCGCGATGCCGTCCACGTTCGGCCTGTGGGGCATGGCGTTCGCCGAAGGGCTGCTGGAGGAGCTGGAGGCGCTGAAGGGCGTGTGGGGGCGGCTCGACCGCTGCCCGCTGGGCGCCGCCGCGGGCTTTGGTGTTCCGCTGCCCATCGACCGTGAATATGTCGCGCGGTTGCTCGGTTTTAGTCGAGTTCAACGCAGCCCCATCGACGCGCAGGACAGTCGGGGGCGGCATGAAGCGGCGCTGCTCACCTGGGCGTGCTCGGTGGCGGGCACTCTGGAGAAGTGGCTTTGGGACGTGCAGCTCTACAGCATGGACGAGTTCGGCTTCCTGGCCCTGCCGGATGCCTTCACGACCGGCTCGTCCATCATGCCGCAGAAGAAGAACCCGGACGTGGTGGAGCTGGCCCGGGGCCGCTGCCGCGAGCTGCGGGGCCTGGCGCACCAGGTGGAGGCGGTGGCCGGAGGCCTTCCCTCCAGCTACCACCGTGACTTCCAGCTGCTGAAGCGCCCCACCCTCCAGGCCCTCACCAGCGCGAAGGCGCTGCTGGAGGTGCTCTCGCGGCTGGTGCCCGCGCTGAAGGTGAACGCGGAGAAGGCTCGCGCGGCGTGCGACGACACGCTCTACGCCGCGCACCACGCCTACGCGCTCGTGGCGAAGGGCCAGCCCTTCCGCGACGCGTACCGGGAGGTGGGCCGCCAGCTGAACGACGGCAGCTTCCAGCCGGACCGCGGCGCGCTGACGGCCACCCACCTGGGTGGCGCCGGAAACCTGGGCCTCGCCACCGCGCGCGAGGAACTGGCGGATGCGCGCGACTGGCTCACGCGCACCCACGCACAGCAGGTCCAGGCCGCCATCCGCGTCTGGGCCCCCTGAAAGCTTCCACACCCCTTTCGCAGCAACAGGAGTCCGAAGATGAGCAAGAAGTCCGTGGTGCTGGCGTTCTCCGGCGGCCTCGATACCGCCTTCTGCACGGTGTACCTGCGTGAGCAGGGCTGGGACGTCACCACCGTCACCGTGGACACGGGCGGCTTCCCGCCCGAGCAGCTGGAGCGCATCCAGGCCCTGTCCCAGAAGCTGGGCGCGGTGGCGCACCACACGGTGGACGCGCGCGACACCCTGTTCCAGGGCTACCTGCGCTTCCTCATCGCCGGCAACGTGCTGCGCGGCCAGCTCTACCCCCTGAGCGTCTCCGCCGAGCGCGCCTGCCAGGCCGTGGAGGCCGTGCGCATGGCGGAGAAGCTGGGCGTGCAGGCCGTGGCCCACGGCAGCACCGGCGCGGGGAATGATCAGGTCCGCTTCGACGTGGCCTTCCGCACGCTCGCGCCGCAGCTGCAGCTCATCACCCCCATCCGCGACCTGGCGCTCTCCCGTCAGCAGGAGATCTCCTTCCTCGCGGAGCGCGGCTTCCACCTGCCGGCGAAGACGGGCACGTACTCCGTCAACGAGGGCATGTGGGGCACGTCCGTGGGTGGCCGCGAGACGCTGGACTCGTGGAGCACGCTGCCGGAGGCGGCCTTCCCCGGTGGTGAGATCCCCACCGACCTGAAGCCCATGCCGCTGCTCATCTCCTTCGACAAGGGCGTGCCGGTGGCGCTCGACGGCAAGGCGCTGTCCGCGGTGGACGTGGTGGAGAAGCTCAACGCGCTGGGCCGGCCGTACGGCATTGGCCGGGGCGTGCACCTGGGCGACACCATCCTGGGCATCAAGGGCCGCGTGGGCTTCGAGGCTCCCGCGGCGCACCTGCTCATCGCGTCGCACCGCGAGCTGGAGAAGCTGGTGCTGTCGGGCAAGCAGCTCTTCTGGAAGGAGACGGTGGGCAACCTGTACGGGTCGCTCTTGCACGAAGGGCACTTCTTCGACCCGGTGGTGAAGGACCTGGAGGCGTTCCTCGCCTCCTCGCAGGACCGCGTGACGGGCGAGGTGAAGCTGGTGCTCACCCCGCGCGCCCACGTCGTGGAAGGCGTGCGTTCGCCGCACTCGCTGATGGACGCGAAGGTGGCCACGTACGGAGAGGCCAACGTGTTGTGGACGGGGACGGAAGCGGCGGGGTTCGCCAAGCTCTACGGCGTCGCGCAGATGCTCTCGCAGAAAGCGAAGTGACGACATGAAGATCCACGTCGACAAGGTGGGAAGTGTCACCCGCAACCTCCAGGTGGGGCGCACGGTGCACCTCACGGATGAGGTCAAGTGCGAGGAGGGCGCCGTCATCGCGGTGCGCATCCACGGGGAGAAGAGCGTCTACAACCAGCTGGAGGACGTGAACGGCCGGCTCGTCACGCTCCACGCGGGCGACATCGTCGTGGGCGCGCTGGGCCACCGCAACGCGCTGCACGGCTACGAGGGCATCGTGCCCACGTCCGTCACGGTGGGCGACAGGCTCCACATCCTCAACATGGGCGGCGTCATCGGGAAGTGCACGTCGCACAACCCGGGCGTGGGCGCGCCGTTCGAGGCGGAGGTGCTGGGCCAGGTCCTCACCTTCCCGGAGTTCCAGTCGCGCGCGGGCCAGCACGCGCACATCTCCACCGGCGCGCTCAAGGGCACGTCGCGGGCGGTGACGTGCCCGGTGGTGTACGTGGTGGGCACCTGCATGAACGCGGGCAAGACGTACGCGGCCAGCGTGGTGGTGCGGAAGCTCTCCCAGGCGGGCTACCGCGTGGGCGGCGCGAAGCTCACGGGCGTGTCGCTGATGCGCGACACCCTGTCCATGCAGGACAGCGGCGCGGACGTGGTGATGGACTTCACCGACGCGGGCGTCGTGTGCACCGGCGCGCGCACCGCGTCCAAGGTGGCGCGGATCGTCTTTTCGGAGATGGCGGCCCAGGACGTGGACGTCATCGTCGCGGAGACGGGCGACGGCATCATGGGCGAGTACGGCGTGCAGGCCATCCTGGCGGACCCGGAGCTCAAGGCGCTGGGCGGCGCGTTCATCCTGTGCGCGAACGACCCGGTGGGCGCGGCCGGCGGCGTGCGGCACCTGCGCGAGGTGTACGGCATCGAGATGGACATGGTGGCCGGGCCCGCCACGGACAACGCGGTGGGCGTGCGCTTCGTGGAGCAGGTGGTGGGGCTGCCCGCTCGCAACGCGCGCGCGGATCCGAACGCCCTGGGGAATCTCATCGTGGAGAAGCTCGCGCCCAAGCTGGGAGCGGGGAGGAAGTCATGACGTCGCCTGCGAACATCTACATCCTGGGGGCCTCCGGTTTCGGCGGAGGCGAGCTGTTGCGGCTGCTCGCGGGCCACCCCGGCAACGCCGGCATCCGCGTGGTGTCCCGGCACCACGCGGGTTCGCCCATCCACAAGGTGCACCCGCACCTGCGCGGCCTGGTGGACGGCCGCTTCGAGGCGGAGCCCGACTGGCGCTGGCTGGCGGACTCGCCGCGCCCGGTGGTGTTCAGCGCGCTGGGGCACGGCGACCTGGCGTCGCAGTTCGCCGGGATGGAGAAGCAGTGGGCGGACGCGGGCCTCACGGACCGGCTGCTGCTCGTCGACCTGTCGTCCGACTTCCGCCTGGACCACCCGGGCCGGTACGCGGGCGCCTACGGCCGGCCGCACCCGGCCCCGGACCTGCTGGGCACGTTCACCTACGGCCTCACGGAGTGGAAGCGTGAGCAGGTGAAGACGGCGAAGCGCATCGCCAACCCGGGCTGCTTCGCCACGGCGGTGCAGCTGGCGCTGCTCCCCATCGCGGCCACGCCGGGGCTGGGGCTGCTGGCGGTGTCGGGCGTGACGGGCTCGTCCGGCTCCGGCTCGCTGCCGGGCGAGGGCACGCACCACCCGACGCGCGCGCATGACTTCCGCGCGTACAAGCCGCTGGAGCACCAGCACGAGGCGGAGGTGGAGGTGATGCTGGTGGCGCACGGCGCGCAGCGGCACCGGCTGGCCTTCGTGCCGCACTCGGCGCCCATGGTGCGCGGCATCTTCGCCACGGTGCAGTTCGAGTGGCCGGAGCACGGCGGCGCGGTGGTGACGCAGTCGCTGACGGAGAAGTACCGCCGCTACTACGAGGGCTCGAAGTTCGTGCGCATCGTGGAGGGCACGCCGCGCGTGGCGGCCGTGGCGGGCAGCAACTTCTGCGACATCTCCGTGGCGACGAAGGGCCGCTCCGTGGCGGTGATGGCGGCGCTGGACAACCTGGTGAAGGGCATGGCCGGCCAGGCCGTGCAGAACTTCAACGTGGCCCTCGGCTTCCCCGAGGACACCGGCCTGCGCCAGGCGGCCTGCTACCCGTAGGCTGTTGAACCCGAGGCGGCTTCGGCGTGGAGCCGGAGCCGCCTGCTTCTTCAAGCCGCGGGCGTCTTCGGCACGTCGCCTGGAGGCGCGGGAGTCTCCCCTGCGCTGCTCGCTTTACCCGTCGGCGCAGTCGCCGCGGAATCCCCAACGACAGGCGCGGCCGGAGCTTCGGCGGCGGCGCCACCCTCGCGCTGCTCCAGCTTCGCGCCCCCGGCCTCCGCGGCCTTGAGGAACTCGTCGTACTCCGACTTGCGGGCCGCGGCCTTCGCCTCGGCCTCCGCGGAGCCCTTCTCGGCGGCGGCGCGGCCCGCGCGGATGGCCCGGGCGCTCAGCAGGATGCCTGCCACGAAGGCCACGACCCGCAGTGCGGACGCGAAGCTCCAGCCCGTGGTGAGGCCCTCGAAGCCGTCGCGCACGAAGTTGAGCGCGATCACGAACACGCCACCGGACAGCGCGGCCCCCACGGCGGTGGGCCACGGGCGCAGCGCGACGATGCGTGCGGCGCCGTAGCAGAGCGTCGGCAGCACCGCGAGCACCCACAGGTTCTCCAGCACCACCGCCACCGGGATGCGCAGGAAGTCGGACGGCAGCGCGCTCACCCGCGCGTGCAGGCGCAGCACCAGCGACACGCTGAGCATGGCGCCCACCACCAGCGACAGGAAACCCAGTCCGACGATGAACTGGAAGCGGCGGACGCGGACACGCAGGGGTTCGAGGACACCAGGCTTGGAGCTCACGGCCCGAAAGCCTAGCGCACTCTCACCCTTCGTCCTCTTCCCCGACAGCCGCGTCCCCCGCCGAGCGAGGAGGCGGGCCGTCGCCGTAGAAGACCTCCTCCATCACCAGCCCCTGCGGCGGCGCGGTGGCCCCGGCCAGCTTGCGCTCGCGCGAGGCCAGCACTTCGGCCACCCAGGCCTCGGGGCGGCGGCCCTTGCCCACCTCCACCAGCGTGCCCACCAGGTTGCGCACCATGTGCTTGAGGAAGGCGGTGCCCTCCACCACGAAGGCCACGGTGTCGCCGGAAACGCCCTCCACGCGCACCTGCCGGATTTCGCGCACCGCGTGCTTCGCCTGGCAGTCCGCGGCGCGGAACGCGGAGAAGTCGTGCCGGCCCACCAGCGCCTGGGACGCGCGGCGCATGGCCTCCACGTCCAGCGGGGCGAACAGCTCCCAGTGCGTCGTGCGCAGCAGCGGTGACCGCGTGCGCCGGTTGCTCACCCGGTAGCGGTAGCGCTTGCCGCGAGACCAGCGGCGCGGGTCGAACTCCGGCGACACCTCCTCCGCGGCCACCACCGCGATGTCCGGCGGGAGGATGCTGTTGAGGCCCATCGTGTAGGCCTTCATCGGCAGCACGCGCTGCGTGTCGAAGCTGGCCACCTGCCCCGTCGCGTGCACGCCCGAGTCGGTGCGTCCCGCGGACGCCACGAACACGCGCTCCCCCAGGAGCTTCTGGAGCGCGTCCTGGAGCGTGGACTGGATGGACGGGCCATTGGGCTGCACCTGCCAGCCCACGTACCGGGTGCCTTCGTATTCGAGCGTCAACTTCAGCCGGGGCATGGTCAAGGCAAGCCAAGGCACGCGGTCAGCGCGACTTCAGCCATCCCTCCAGCACATCCGCCGCGAGCTTCGCCAGGGTGACGTTCGCCTTGCGCGCCTGGGCCTCCAGCTTCTCGTACAGCGCCGGGTCCACCGTCAGCGCGAGCAGGCGCGGCTCGGTGGCGGGGAGGTCGTCCATGCGCATGGCCTCCGTGGGAGGGCCATCCACGTGCGCCGCCACCTCCGACAGCTCCAGCGCCATCTCCGACGTGGGCGCGGAGGACTGGCGCGTGGACAGGCGCTTCAGTTCCTGCGGACGCTCGTCTTCGAAGAGCTGTTTGACGAAGTTGGCCAGGTGCAGCGGCGAGGGCGTGAAGTCGTAGGACTCCAGGAAGGCGTCCAGGTCGCGCTGCATCTCCAGCGCCGTCTGGTAGCGGCGCTCGCGGTCGCGGGCGAGCGCGCGCATCAGGATGGCCTCCACGCGCTCCGGCAGGTCCTCGCGGAAGTACGACGGCGCGTAGATTTTCGCTTCGGTGATGCTGCGCATGACGGCGACGTCGGAGTCGCCGGTGAAGAGCTTGAAGCCGGTGAGCCACTCGTAGAGGACGGTGCCCAGCGAGAAGATGTCGCTGCGGCAGTCCAGCGGCCGGCCCAGGCACTGCTCCGGGGACAGGTAGCTGAGCTTGCCCTTGATTTCCCCCGAGCGCGTCTCCTCCACCTGGTTGGCGGCCTTGGCGATGCCGAAGTCCAGCACCTTCACCGAGCCGTCGAACGCGACGACGATGTTCTCCGGCGTCACGTCGCGGTGGACGATGTTGAGCGGGTTGCCGTAGCGGTCCTTCTTCTGGTGCGCGTAGTGCAGGCCCGCGCAGACACAGGAGGCGATCTTCAGCGCGTACACCATGGGGAAGGGAATCCCCAGGGACTCGGCCTTGGGCACGACGCGGCGCATGTCGCGGCCGGACACGTACTCCATGGCGATGAAGTAGCTGTCGACGATCTTCCCCAGGTCGTGGATCTGCACGATGTTGGGGTGGTTGAGCTGGGCGGCCAGCCGCGCCTCGTTGAGGAACATCTTCACGAAGGCCGCGTGCTTGGACAGGTGCGGACGGATGCGCTTGATGACGATGGGCGTCTCTTCGCCGCTGGCATCCAGTTGGTGCGCGAGGAAGATCTCCGCCATGCCCCCCACGGCGATCCGATCGATGAGCCGGTAGTTGCCGAAGCGGAACGCATCGCGCGGGGGCGAGGAGGCGGCGGGAGCCATGGAAGCAATGTAGCCGCGCCCCGCCCGGAGGCGCTAACGAAGTTGGACGACGTGCACCTTGAGTGCCGGTTCCTCACCTGGAGATGTCGGAAAGTCGAGCCCCGAGGGACCGAGCGACCCCACCGCCTTCCCGTTCCTGCCAGCCCGCGTCACCCCTTCCAGCACCATGGCTTCGAAGCGGCGCGAAGGCAGCCCCGCCAGGTTGCAGCAGGCGACCAGCCGGCCCCCGGGAGCCACCACCTTCGCGGCGGCTTCCGCCAGCCGGGCGTAGTCGCGAGCGGCGGAGAAGCGCGTCGTCTTGGTGGTGGAGAACGACGGCGGGTCCGCGACCACGACGTCGAAGGACTCCCCCTTCTTCGCGAGCCGCCCGAGCCAATCGAAGACATCGCCCGCCACGTAGTCGTAGCGATCCACGGATTGGCCGTTGAGGCGCGCGTTCTCCTCGCCCCACTCGAGCACGCGGCGGCTGGCGTCCATGTTGAGCACGCGCTTCGCGCCCCCGGCGGTCGCGGCGACGCCGAAGGCGCAGGTGTACGCGAAGAGGTTGAGCACGGTGAGGCCGGAGGCCTGGGCCTGGAGCCACGCGCGGGTGTCGCGCATGTCCAGGTAGAGGCCCACGGAGAGGCCCTGTCCGGGGCGGATGTGGAAGGACAGGCCGTTCTCCTTGGAGACGAAGTCCTCCACGGGTTCGCCCCGCGCGGCGGACTCCGGAGCGAGCGCGTCCTTCGCCACGTTGGCGAGCACGCGCGCCTCCCGGGGACGGCGCTTCAGGTAGACGCTCCGGGGCGTCCACGCGGAGACGGCCGCGTCGAGCAGGGTGACCTCCTCGGCATCGGTCAGGTCGCGGTAGAGGCTGACCACGACGACGTCGCCGAAGAGGTCCGCGGTCACGTCCGGCACGCCGTCCGCGGCGCCGTTCAGCAGGCGGAAGGCGGAGGTGGCGGGGTCCGAGAGCAGCGGCCCCCGGCGGGCGCGGGAGGCGCGCAGCAGGTCCACGAGGCGGGGAGGCAGGGCACTCACGCGCCCCTTCTACCCTACGAACCCAGCCGCGCGCGGGACCAGACGCGGCCGAGCGCGGCGGCGGCCTCCCGGGCCAGGTCCACGAAGTCGGTGCCCAAGAGCTGTCCTTCACGGACGCAGACGCGGCCATCCACGATGGTCCACGCCACGCGGGCGGCGGTGAGCTGCCCCAGGAGGAAGGGCGAGTAGCCCGTCTCCGGGTCTGCGGCGGGGATGGCGTCGTAGACGACGAGGTCCGCGATGCTGCCCTCCTCCACGCCGCCCGACGGCTTGCCATACAGGCGGGTGCACAGCTCCGCGGGGCCGCTGACGAACAGGTGCGCCAGCGAGTCATCCAGGTCCGGCATGCGGCCGGAGCGCGCCAGGGACAGCATGCTGACGAGCGCCCCGGCCAGCTCCTCCTGGAGGGAGCCATGGCCGCCGGTGCCCAGGCCCACGAGGTGGAGGCTGGAGAGCGCGCCGTCTGCGGACTCGGCCGCGCGGTCCATGGAGCGGGTGGCGCGGGGCGTGAGGGCGATGAAGGTGCCGGAGGCGGCCAGCCGCTCGGACTCGGAGCGCTCCACGGCGCGCGGGTAGCCGGCGATGGCGTGGGGGCCCAGCAGGCCCAGCGCGTCCAGGCGCGGCACGACGCGGCGGCCGTGCGTGGCGTAGGTGGTGGAGAGGTCGTCCTCGTTCTCCGCCAGGTGGAACACGACCGGCGCGTTCAGCTCCGCGCGCAGCCCCGCGATGCGGGCCAGGAGCGGATCCTCGCAGGTGTAGGACGCGTGGAAGCCGAGCGCGCCACGGACGCGGGGGTGCTCGCGGTAGCGGCGGACGAAGTCAGCGTTGGCGTCCGCCTGGGCGTTGGCGACGTCGGCGCCGTCCAGGCTGTGCGTGGCGTGGGACGTGACGAGCCGGATGCCCAGCGTGTTCGCGGCGCGGGCCTGGGCCTCCAGGCCACCGGCGACGTCGGTGGGGCACGACAGGTGGTCCACGACGAGGCTGACGCCATCGAGCAGCGCGCGGGCGGAGGCGAAGCGGGCCAGGACCTCCACGTCCTCGGCGGTGAGGAGGTTGGCCACCGAGCGCATGCGCTCCAGGCGTGAGCGAGGCTGGCGCAGGAGGAAGTCGCCATTGGGGGGCAACAGCTGCCCGTTGACCATGTGCGAGTGACAGTCCACGAGCCCGGGGGCGACGAGGCGGCCTCGACAGGCCACCTCCCAGTCACCGGGCAGCACGGGCACCTCGGCGTCCGGGGCGACGCGGCGGATGATGCCCTCTTCGACCACGACGGCCATGCCGTGGCGGACGCGACCGTCCGCACGGAACACGGCGCAGTTCTTCAGAAGCAGTCGGCCTTCCATGGACCTTCCCGTTTTAGCACGGGGTGGGTGGGCGATGAACCCCGTCCCCTACACAGAGTCCCCGAGCGGCGGATCCATGCAGGGCGCGGGTTTCAGGAAGAACGGGCCGTCATGCGCCACGACCATGGACCACTCCATGGACTCGGGGCAGATGGCGCACCACCCAGGGGATCCGAGTCTCGGAGGCTCCCAGACCATTGCCTCCAGGATGTTCAGGGGCGGGGGTGACGCAGCCTCGATGCGAAGGACCGGAAGCAAGGGCTCGGACACGACGTGGAATACACCGCCCTGCTGCTGCCGCGAGTAGTGCACCTCTGCCTTCAGAGCGATCTTCACCTGGACCTTCTTGGCGAAGTCAAAAATGAAAGAATAAAAGGGCCCTGACGTGGACAATCCAGGCAGGAAGGTCTGCCACCATTGGTCGCGCAGTTCCTGCGACAACTCCGGGCCGAGCAACTCCAGGCCCGAAACAACGCCGGCCAATGCCTCAGTAGGCCAGGTCCAATCTTTTCTCATCGACACCTCTCAATCCGAATAGATGCAGTGCATCGTCACCGGATTGAAGACCGCGTTCTGCCCCCGGCCGAAATCGACGCCCACGTAGGGAGGGACGGTCCTCATGAGGCGAAGCCTGACGGGTTCAGGTTCTGTCTTGAACTGGAAGGTGACGGACTGCTCCAGCAGCCACGCCTTCGCCCGAGCGAACTCCTCCTCCGACAAGGCGCCATCGGCCCGGCTCGAGAATGCACGGACCCGGACTTCGTTGTCCTGAAGCATGGCCTTGAGGCGGCCCCATTCCCCCCAATGCCTGCCAGCAATCTGTGCAAGGGCCGGCGACATCGCGAGGAATGACAGCAAGGTCAGTGGAAGGATCACCCATCGCCAGAGCCGGACGATCCGGTCGGACTCCTTCCGGGCGACGAAGAAGAAACCATAACCTACGAGAACGAACAGCCATCCACAGAGCGCGACCTCGACGAGGATGTCCGCAACGGGTGCATCCCCAGGGAAAGGATGTGGACTCAGCGACGAGGCTCCCGCAAGCCCCAAGCCAATCAGTACGACCGCGACCCCCACCGACGGCACGAACCAGCACAGCAATCCGATGATCCCACAGCGGGTAGAGGTCTTCATTTCAGCGTCGCGGTCCGTTGGGGAAAGAAGAGCTGGAGGCTGGCCCGCCCGAACTGCTGGTGCATCGGTGAATCGGAGTGGACCCATTCCAGGAGCAGCGATTCATAGGGAGCCAGATCCACGCCCCTCCGGCGCAACTCCGCCAGGATGAGGTGTGAGATGAAACATTGCTCCACCAGCCGTTGCTCCAGCTCCGCCACGGTCGCCTGAGAGAGTTCCTTCGAGAACTGTCGATGGGCGAGGAAGGTGGGAATCCGGCCCAGCCACTCCCCTACGACAAGCCCCAGGACTCCTCCCACGATTCCGCCTGCGAGTCCCGCCACGTGCTGGCCCAGGCGCCAACCCATGACGGCCCCACCACACGCGCCCATGACCCGCATCAAGCCAAAGAAAGTCACGGCGGCCTCCCCATCCCCTTCCTGGTTTCAAATCGCCATCTCCACACCCAGAGCGCGGCGACGGCGCCCAATACCAGGGACAGCAACCACAGCACCGCGATTGCGGGCAGGGTCGCCCTCGGCCCCAATGGAATGTCCAGCACATCCAGCCAACGCAACCACCCTTTAGGCAAGAGGCTCAGGAGCGACCACATGACCAGCGGCCCCAGATACGTCCCAACGAAGATCCAGACAATCTGCACGAAGCGCATGACCGTCCTACGGACTGGGCGTTCCCTGCATGAGCAGTGACCAGGCAGCAGGTGCCATGGGCTCACCTACCAGTTCATGCGTCTCGGGCGTCCACCGCGAGGGAGCAATCCCCAGGTCCCGGAAGAATCGCTCGTTTCCCCAGACGGTGCCAAACCCCTCGTGACTGCAGACGAACAGCTTCAGCTTGGGGCCTTCGAACAGTTGGAAATCGTCCCACCCGTCGATTCCCTTCCAGAGGCTCTCGTCGTTCAAGGACAGGCGCACGCCGCCATCCGTCCGGCACCGCACCCACAGCGCGGCACTGGAACCCGAAGTCGTCCCCGGCCAGGACGAAACCCACCGCGACTCCACCGCCGCCACCCGGATCCGCTCGAAGTCACGCTGAAGACGCTTCAGCTCCGGCGTGGGCACGACGACGTCCGCGCCGTCGACCCGCATCCTTCCCCGCCGGATGAGCGCGAAGTGCGTCGACGACCGCCACGCACGCTCCAGCACGGCATCAAGGCGCTGCTGCCTGTCCAACTGCAGGCAGACATCCCCAGCCACCTCCAGGACCTCTCTTCTTACTGAAGCCATGACCTTCATCCTCACCGCGTAATGGAAGCCCTGACAACTCCGGGGAGCGCCGCGGCGGCACTCAGTCCCACTCCAGGCTGACTCCACCGTCCGCGTTCACGGTGACGACTCCTCGCAATCCAAACAGCGGATTCACGAACGCACCGGTTCCCAACTGGACCTTGCTGCCATCCGTGAACTCAAGGTCGACGAACAGGTCCCCATCCCCGTTCGCGCGTCCCTGACAGACGACACGGCCATGCACCGGGACCTTCTCAAAAGCACATTGCTCGCCGGGAATCCGAGCCGTCAAGACACGCAGTTCCCTTCCGGTTTCGTTCACGAGGACAATTCGCGTTCTTCCCATCAGATAGCTGGCAATCGCAATCATCGCCACGCCGATCAGCAAAAGTGCCGCCAGAGTCCACACCCAACTCCTGTTGATGGCACACCTCAGCTCAAGGAAGGACGCCATCGAGGTCAGGCCTTTCAATGCTGCGCTCAGCGGTGCGCAGATAGAGGACCTCCTCATCGACACCCCAGAAGGTCTTGAGTTCCACCTCGACCGCGGAGACACGGCCCGCCTCGAAGGAGACGTAGACCTTCGGATACTGCCGGACCTTCGCCACCGACTTCGCGTAGTCCCAAGAGAGCCTCCCGGATGGACTCACCTCCCGCGACAGGGGCATGCCCAGGCGCTGAATCACCTCGGCTTCGGACATGCCCGGGGACACGGAGCGGACCTTCTCCGCGCTGAGCCCCGGCGACAGATGGCTTCCAGACCAGGGGACGCCGAAGCCGGCGTAGAACAGCGCGGCGCCCGTCGACACCAGGCCCAGGAAGAGCCGGTCCCACCAGGCCTGGGGCCTTCCCATCGAAGCGCGAAACAGAACGGGTGCCTCTGGCGTGTCCATCGGGAGCCCCCTCCTGCCCGGCAGGCAGGACAGCACGAGGGGCGCGGGTTCTGGGCCCCTGGAGACCCGGTATACTCCCAGTCCCATGACACCGCTGAGCCCCGGAGTCGCCACCGCCACGGAGCAGGACACGCCGGCCGCGCCCGGCTCCCTGCGCTTTCGCCGCCTGTGGCTGTTCTCCCCCCGGGCCGACCTCGCCATCCTGGGCATCCCCCTGGCCCTGACCGGGGTGGCCGCGGTCGCCAGCGCGCTCCTCGCCCCCGCCGCTGCGGACAACGCCCACCGGCTCTTGGGCTGGACCGCCCAGAACCTCCTGGGCAACGCCACGCACGTCATCCTCACGTTCCTGCTCTTCGGCGTGCACCGCGACGTGCTCACCGCCGCCCCCAACCAGCCGCGCACCATCCTCGCCGGTGCGCTGGCCATGCTCGGCGTGGGCGCGGCGCTGTTCTTCACCTTCTACGCCGACCGCTCCATCCACACCTTCGCCGTGGCAGTCATCTTCAACGTCTTCGGCATGCACCACACCCTGTCCCAGCACCGGGGCCTGTGGTCCCTGCACGGCCTGCGCGGCGGACAGGCCGGCCTCCCCGCGCCCTCTCCGCTCGAGCGCAAGCTCCAGCAGCTCTACGTCCCGCTGCTGCTCTCCGTCCTCCTCGTCCGCATCTTCTTCGTCGCCGAGTCCGCCGCCCCGAATGCCCCCGCCTACCTCGACGTGGGCCAGGGTGTCGTCCTTCCGTGGCAGACGCTGCCCCTGCTCATCGCCGTCTGGCTGGGCTACTTCCTCCTGCTCTTCCGCAGCGTGCTCCGCTCCGGCACGGCCAGCGGCCCCAAGGTGCTCTACCTCCTGGGCATGGCCACCGCGACCGGCCTGGCGCTCGTGGCGCCGTCCTGGGGCTACGTGATGCTCCCGGGCATGCACGGCCTGGAGTACTACGTCCTCAGCGCCCGCATGCTGGAGCCTCGCGAGGGCGACTCTCCCCGCCTTGGCCAGAAGCTCATCTGGCCCGCCATGGTCGTGTCCATGCTCCCGCTGTTCGCCCTGGGCGTGGTGCATGGCTTCCTGCTGGATGGCCCCATGCGTGGCTCGCTGGGCATCGGCGGTGGCGCGCAGGCGCATCCCCTATTGCGCGCTTTCACCTCGCTGGGCTTCGCGTGCGTGCTCGCGCACTACTTCGCGGACGCCTTCATCTTCCGCTTCCGCATCCCGTCCATCCGGCAGGTGATGCTGCGCCGCCTGGGCTTCTCCACCGGCCCCCGGCCGCCCCTGCCCGCTCCCGGCGCCCGGTAGGCC